>DASWNB010000086.1:0-3024 GCA_036399455.1 Flavisolibacter sp.
TTCGGCGCTTTACGGCGACGTGCTTGTGGAAACCGATACAAGAGGTGGGCCAGAAAAGCTGACCGATGATCGGCAACCGATGATCGATGACCGATTACCGATTGCCGCTGACCGACAAGAGGTTAAGGATAAGAAGGCGGAGATGGAACAGGGGAAGCAACCAGAAACCACCTTCGGCCGCCAAAGGCTTGCCGACGGCGCGGCAAACCTGAAACCTGGAACCCCAACCAAGTTTCTTGGCAGCAACGGCAAGAACATCGTGGTGCTGGTGAGGCATACGGAAGTGCCGTTCCTGCCGGATGGAGAACTGGCCTTCCTGACGAATATACTTTCGGCGTGCAGGCTGGGGCTGGGCGATGTGGCCATTGCGAATGTGTCGGGCATGGAGGCGGAAGGAATTACGCAGGTGATGGACAGCCTGAGTGCCAGGAACGTGCTGCTCTTTGGCATTGCGCCGCTGGAAACAGGGCTGCCCATTGCCTTTCCGCACTTCCAGGCACAGCAGTTCAACAAGCGCACTTACCTGTACAGCCCCACGCTGGCGGAAATAGAAAACGACAAGAACTTCAAAGCAAAACTCTGGGCCAGCCTTAAAAACCTGTTCGCCATCTGACCATGAAACTCATCTTCGCTACCAACAACAGCCACAAGATCAGCGAGATCAGGGCCGCCCTCCCTTCATGGTTCTCCATCGTGACGCTGGAAGAGGCAGGCATCTTCACCGATATTCCCGAGCCGCACGATACGCTGGAAGAGAACGCCGCCGAAAAGGCACGGACCATATTTGCACTTACAGGCACGGACTGCTTCAGCGAGGATACGGGGCTGGAAGTGCCCGCGCTGAACAACGAGCCGGGAGTACACAGCGCCCGCTACGCGGGAGAAGAAAGGTCCTTCCAGAAGAATATAGAGAAGCTGCTGGCGAAGCTGGATGGAGTAGAGGACCGGCAGGCCCGGTTCAGGACCGTTATCTGCCTTCTGCTCGGCAATAAAGAATACTTCTTTGAAGGCATCTGCCAGGGGCATATTATTTCAGGGCAAAAAGGACAGGAAGGATTTGGCTACGACCCCGTGTTTGTTCCCGAAGGTTCGGACAGGACATTTGCAGAAATGGACATGAAGGAGAAAAACAGGTTCAGCCACCGTAAGAAGGCATTGGACAATCTGGTAGTATTTTTGAACAATATGGATATAAACCAATAATATTGAAGCAAGTAAGCAACCAAATGTACACAGACGCCGACTTAGTTGAAGGCTGCATAGCGGGCAACCGCAAGATCCAGCAAGAGCTGTATCAGCGGTTTGCACCCAAGATGTACGGGGTGTGCTTACGGTATGCAGGCAACGCCGAAGAAGCCGAAGATATCTTACAGGAAGGCTTTATAAAAGTATTCAGGAAGATATCAAGCTTTCGAAGCGAGGGTTCTTTTGAAGGGTGGGTCAGGCGGATCTTTGTCAATACGGCCATAGAGCATTTCAGGAAGAAGACCTACCTGCAGCCTATCACCGAGTATGAAGAGAATACGGTGGAAGGAAAATATGTATCGGTGCTGGACAGCATGGCGGAGAAAGACATAGTAGCGCTGGTGCAGCAGCTTTCTCCCGGCTATCGTACCGTGTTCAACATGTACGTGGTAGAAGGCTACACCCACAAGCAGATCGCCGAAGTCCTTGGCATCAGCGAAGGAACCAGTAAATCACAGCTTTCCAGGGCCAAGATGATCCTCCAGGACCTGGTAACAAAACATATCGATAAAAGAAAACAGGCGCCGTAACCATGAGCAGCAAGCTTCAAAATAAATTGTTGAACTATCAGCCCGAGCCTCCCGCAGGAGCATGGGACGGGATAGCTGCTGCCCTGGACAACGTCTCCGCCACTCCTTATTCCGAAAAGCTTTTCCATTTTGAACAGGCACCGCCTCCCGCCGCGTGGAGCAAAATAGAAGCCGCCCTCGATGCCGAGGCGCCGGCGAAAGTCGTGCGAATGGGCAGGGGAAGATGGATTGCCGCAGCAGCCGCAGTTCTCATCCTGGCCTTTTCCGCTACCACTTTTGTAATGAACCGGCAATCGGGCTCCAGTTCCGGCACTGTGTCCGACCGTACGGCGAAAAGCCCCATCCCTACCCCGGTAACTACTGACACCACCACGCTCGATACAGAAGTGACGGAACAGGAGGAAACCATTACCCAGGCTCCCCAGGTTGAAACGGGAACCACCATCGCCCCTTCACCCGGGAGAAGCATCGCTACCGCAAGACCTGTCAAAAGAAGGCCGGTGATTGCCGCCGCAGCCCTGGGTCCTGCCCTCCCCCGCTGGGAAAAAGCAGAAAGAAGGCAGCCGCTCCAGTTCAGCGTACCTACCGACCGCTACATGGTGTACAGCGACGGCAAGAGCACTCCCGTAAAGCTTTCCAAGAAAATGTTCGACGTCTTCTCCTGCGCCCAGGAAGACCTCCGCTGCCGCGAACGCATTCAAAGCCTTCAGCAGAAGATCGCCAATGCCGCTATGGCCTCCGATTTCACGGGCATGCTTGATCTTTTGGATCATTTGCGGGAAAATCAGTAATCTTATCGCATGGCCAGGATCAAGATCAGCTTACCCCAAAGCTTCAGCTTCACTACGCACATACCCATCCGCATCACCGATCTTAACTACGGCGGCCACGTAGGCAACGACACCATCCTGTCGCTTATCCACGAAGCCCGCATGCAATACCTCCGCAGCCTCGGGCTCACCGAGCTTCAATTTGCCGGCGTAGGCCTTATCATGAGCGACGTAGCCATCGAATTCAAGGGCGAGGTCTTTTACGGCGACATCCTCACTGCCCGTGTTACCGCCGCCGAATTCTCCCGCGTAGGCTTTGATCTCTTCTACCAATTCACCAAATCAAAAGACGGCAAAGAAACCCCGGTAGCCATAGCTAAAACAGGCATGGTCTGTTTCGATTATAAGAACAGGAAAGTGGCGATGCTGCCGGAGGAAGCGAAGGCGTCAATGGTGAATCGTCAATCGTGAATCGTCAA
>DASWNB010000087.1:0-3855 GCA_036399455.1 Flavisolibacter sp.
GCAGCGCAACACCAACAGCACCATAGAAGAAAGCCTGGGCAGGGTAGAAGAGATACAGGAGCTTTGCACCCGTCACGGCAGGAAGCTGGTAGTATACCTGAGCATGGGGTTTGGCAATCCTTACGGCGATGAATACAATGAAGACATACTGCTCCGCTGGGCCGGTGAAATGGTGAGCCGCGAAATCGGCATCATCTCGCTTGCCGACACCGTTGGCCTTGCCACCCCGGAACAGATAAGCCTTGCCCTCAACACACTGATCCCCCGCTATCCTGGTACTGTTTTCGGCGTACACCTGCATGCAGCACCCGGCAACCTGCAACCCAAGCTGGAAGCGGCGGTACAGGCGGGCTGCACAAGGTTCGACGGTGCGCTGAGGGGCATAGGAGGCTGTCCCATGGCGGGCAACGACCTGGTGGGGAACATGAACACGGAACTGATGATCTCTTATTTTGAGGAAAAGGGCATGATGGATGGATTGGACAAGGAAGCCCTGGGAAAGTCACTGGAGCTGGCCTCGCAAATCTTTCACGGATGAAATTTCATTTTGACTTCGATATAAAAAAGCTGCCAGAGCCCATACACCACCGGCACCGGCTGCTGCTGGCGGGTTCGTGTTTTACGGAGAACATGGGGGAGAAGCTGCGGAACTATAAATTCACCGTGCTCGAAAACCCCAACGGCATCCTCTTCAACCCGGTGAGCGTTGCGGAAGCCATTACCTCCTGCATAGAAAACCGCCGCTATACGGAATCCGACCTGTTTTACTTCAACGAAGGCTGGCACAGTTGGCAGCACCACAGCCGTTTTTCGGGCCTTACGGCAGATGAAGCGCTGGAGAAGATCAACGCCTCCACCGCGCAGGCGCATGCCTACCTGAAAGAAGCCGATTACCTCATGCTCACTCTCGGCTCCGCCTGGATCTACACCCTCACCGAAAAAGCCGCCAATGCAAAAAAAGGAGCGGTGGCCGCCAACAACCACAAAGCCCCTGCGGACTGGTTCCACCGCAGGCTGATGATACCCGAAGATGTGCTTCACGTGCTCGACAACATGCTGCACCGCCTCTTCCTGTTCAACCCGAAGCTTAAGATCATCTTCACCATCAGCCCCGTCCGGCACCTGCGCGAAGGCGTAGTGGAGAACAACCGCAGCAAAGCCGTGCTTATCCAGTGCGTTCACCACCTGGTGGACAAATTCAACAAGCTCTATTACTTCCCCGCCTACGAGTTGGTGATCGACGACCTGCGCGACTACCGCTTTTATGCCGAAGACCTGGTTCATCCCAACTACCACGCCACCCAGTATGTCTGGGAAAAATTCACCGGCGCCTGCATCAGCGAGGAATCCAGGTCACTCATCCGTGAACTCCATTCCATCAACCTTGCCTTCAACCACAAACCCTTCAATCCCTCCTCCGGACAGCACAAAAAATTTCTCCAAAGCTTTTACGAAAAGACGATGTCCATCCATCAGCAACACCCTTACCTGGATCTTCAAAAAGAACTATCGTATTTCAATGTTTCTGGTTCCTAGTATCTGGTTTCTGGTTCGTTAGGCGCAGGCACCCTAATCGGTAATCGGTCATCGGTAGTCGGTTATCGGTGGTCGGTTATCGGTGGTCGCCTATCGGCCAACCGGAAATAAGAAACAACAAACCAGGAAACCTAAATTTGCGGGATGGAAGACTTTACCGGGCTGTCGCCGGATGCCAGGGCCATACTTGGGCTCCAGTTGCCTACGGATCCCCGCTGGGTGAACCTTGCAGGAAAATCGCTGGAGGAGATACTGACCGACCATGCCTATTGCGAGCAGAAGGCCGCTACTGCCTGCATTTCACTCATCCAACGCCACAGCGACAAGGAAAAGCTGGTGCAGGAGCTGGCGCCCATCGTTACGGAAGAGTGGGGGCACTTCCGCCTGGTGCTTGCCGAGCTGAAGAAGCGCGGCCTGCGGCTGGGAAGGCAAAGAAAGGATGAATATGTAAACGCCCTGATGGCCTTCCAGCGCAAGGGCGGCTCCGAAGAGGACCGCCTTTTGGACCAGCTCCTGATGATGGCCATGATAGAAGCCCGCAGTTGCGAACGCTTCAAGCGCCTGAGTGAAGGCCTTGACGACGACTACCTGCGCCGTTTCTACCGCCGTTTCATGGAAAGCGAAGCCGGCCATTACACCCTCTTCATCGACCTCGCCGAAACCTATTTTCCCAAAGAAAAGGTCCGCCTCCGCTGGAAAGAATGGCTGGATCACGAAGCAGGACTACTGAAGCAAATGGAGATCAGGGGAGACAGAATGCATTGAGGCCCGACAACCGTTAAGCGACCACCGACCACCGAAGTTCTTCTTTATGAACCCGTCCCGTCTTCTGCTGATAAGTGCGTATTCTTACGATCTTTACGGTTAGCGGTCTTCGGTCATCGGTGGTCTCTAATCGGTCATCTTCTTAAAACAATGTGAAAACCGCTCCGTAAGCGCCCCAACCAGGAACCAGAGACTAAAAACCAGGAACCCTTCCTCAAATTTTTGAGGAAAATTCCCTACCTTCGCCGCCAAAATACGTAAAACGATAACGGTGTCTAATTGGGACGCCAAGCTAAAAATTCCAGCGATGTCATTAACGAAAGAAAAAAAAGCGGGCATATTTGCCACTTACGCGGGTAAAGAAACCAACACGGGCTCTATCGAAGGCCAGATCGCCCTTATTACAGAGCGCATGGCGCAAATCGCTGCTCACCTGCAGCAAAACAAAAAAGACTTCTCCACCCATCGCGGCCTTATGCAACTGGTAGGTAGGCGCAGAAGACTGCTCAACTACCTGCAGAAGCACAACCTGCAGTCTTATCGCGAACTTATTGAGAAATTAGGCATCAGGAAATAACATTGATCCTGATTTGAACATATTACTTTTTCCCAACACCGCCCGGCAGTTGGGATTTAGTTTTTTATGCAGGTTTTTCCAACCCATAATTCACCCCACAATTTCAGTTTATGCTGACACAAAAATTTTCAAAAACATTTGATATAGGCGATGGCCGCGAAATAACCATCGAAACCGGCCGCCTGGCCCGCCAGGCCGACGGCTCTGTTACCGTTAAAATGGGTAACTGCATGCTCCTGGCTACAGTGGTAGCTACCGAAGAACCCAAGCCCGGACAGGAATTCTTTCCGCTGAGCGTGGACTACATGGAAAAATTCGCCTCCGCAGGCCGTATCCCCGGCTCCTTCTTCAAAAGGGAAGGAAGGCTGAGCGATTCCGAGATACTCATTTCCCGCCTGGTCGACAGGGCCCTGCGCCCCCTCTTCCCCGAGGATTATTTCTGCGAAGTACAGGTGATCGTTACCCTCATCTCCTCCGATATGGAGGTCATGCCCGACGCAATGGCCTGCCTGGCTGCCTCCGCTGCCCTGGCCGTGTCCGACATTCCCATCCAGGAAGTCATTTCCGAGGTGCGTGTTTCGCGTGTCGACGGTCAGTTCAGGATCAATCCCAGCCGCTCTGAAATGGAGCGCTCCGATATGGATTTCATCATTGCAGCCACCGAAAAGAACATCATGATGGTGGAAGGCGAAGCCAAGGAATGCAGCGAAGCCGACGTGGTGAAGGCCCTTGAAGTGGCGCACGAGGCCATCCGCATCCAGATCAAGGCCCAGGAGGAACTCAGGGATATGCTGAACGTTGGCCCCAAGAGAGATTACCCCAAGCCTGAAGTAAACGAAACCCTCCGCCAGCGCGTGGAAGATTTTGCCAGGGAAAGAATGGACCAGCTCTCAAGAGCCAACCTTCCCAAGGCTGAACGCAAGGAAACTTATAAAAAAATATACGACGACCTGATACAGGTACTGTCCCAGGAAGCC
>DASWNB010000088.1:0-4180 GCA_036399455.1 Flavisolibacter sp.
TACGGGCGGTGTGCAGAACATCACCCTGCAACCGGGCGAATTCCACGTGTACACCAACCGCGACCTGAACAACAATGCCACCACTCCCGTGACCTCCGTTCCGTGGACAGGCACCGCAATGGAAGCAAGCGTATTCCCCAACCCCGTATCAACGCGCTACGTGGTGGAAGTGAAGATGCCCCGCAGCGGCGACCTGAAGATCGACCTGTTCAACATGCAGGGCCAGCACCTGCGGACACTGCACAGCGGTTTCATGATCAGGGGAAGCCACCAACTGGACTTCAACAGGAGCGCCGCCAACATGGCTTCGGGTAACTATTTTATCAGGGTACAGGCGGGAACGGCCGTAAAAACCTTACAAATCACCTTCTAAAAGACAGCTATGACGCGAATGGGCCAGTTAAAAACGGCTGCGAGTGAAAAGAACAGCCATCTCGATTACTTCAATATTGCGGTATCCGTGGACTGCGTGATCTTCGGCTACGAGGACAAGCAGCTCAAGGTGCTGCTCATTAAATCCGACCTGGAGGAATTTGCCGGGATGTGGTCGCTCCTGGGCGACCTGGTGCGGATAGATGAAGATATGGAGGAAGCTCCCTACCGTGTGCTGCAGGCCCGCACCGGTTTGCAGGATGTGTACCTGGAGCAGGTATATACTTTCGGGGCGCTGGACCGCCACCCTTCGGGACGTGTAATTACGACCGCTTATTATTCCCTGGTAAATATCAAAAGCCACAAACTGAACCTCACGGACAACGAGCTGCACTGGCATCCCGTGAACGAGATAGAAAAGATGGCCTTCGACCACAAAAAGATACTGGACACCTGCCTTCAGAGGCTGAGGGAGAAGGTGCTGGAGCATCCCGTCATCTTCAACCTGCTTCCCGAAAAATTCTCGCTCCGCGAGCTGCAGGACCTGTACGAGGCCATCCTGGATGTGGAGCTGGACCGCCGGAACTTCCGGAAACGCATCACCCTGAAAAACTGGCTTGTGGACCTGAACGAAATGGAAGAGGACGTACCCCACAGGCCGGGTAAGCTGTATAAGCTCAAAACCCAACTGAATCATGCGGGGAAGAAAAGCCAGCCCCTGCACATGGCTGTTTAAACTTTAATTCATGGAACTGCTTACCGGCAAGGGTTAGTGAGTCGCCGACAAAAAAGAGCATCCGGGCAATTAAAGTTTTGAAAAAGTTAAAAATTCTATATTTTGTGTCTTGAATACACATTACGACTGCGGCTTCTTATTTAAAACATATATCAATTGCTTATGAATCTGAGAAAATTGCTTTGCACCAGCTTTGCTGCATTTTTCCTTTTTCTGGCTACATCAGTTTTTGCGCAAACCACCATCAGCGGCCGGGTAACCGACGTGAATGGTGCGGCTTTGCCATCAGTGACTGTAACGGCTAAAGGATCTACCACTGTAACCACTACACGCGAGGACGGCAGCTTTTCCCTCACCGTTCCCTCCGGCACCACGGCCCTTGTGTTTACCTCTGTAGGCTTCGACCGTACGGAAGTATCCATCAACGGCCAAACAACAGTTAACGCCCGCCTCACCACCACTCCCGGCAACATGAGCGAAGTGGTTGTAGTGGGATACGGCACACAGCGCCGCAGGGATGTGACCGGCGCCATTTCAAAAATAACCAGCGACCAACTGACCGCTACGCCCGTTCCTTCCTTCGAGGCCGCCCTCCAGGGCAAGGCTCCCGGCGTGCAGATCATACAGGGCAACGGCCTTGCAGGCTCCGGCTCGGTAGTGCGTATCAGGGGGGTGGGATCCATCTCCGCTTCTGCCGACCCGCTGTATGTGATCGACGGCATTCCCGTTATTTCCGATCCTTTCCTGCGCAGCAACCAGGGCGCCATGAACCAGAACCCGCTTGCTTCCATCAACCCCGCCGACATCGAGTCAGTGGAAGTGCTGAAGGATGCCGGTGCTACCGGTATCTACGGCTCCAGGGGCGCCAACGGCGTAATACTGATCACTACTAAAAGAGGCAAATCGGCCCGCCCCAGCTTCAACTATTTCAACAAGCTGGGTCTTGCCACCTACGCCCAGAAACCCGACTTCGTTAACAGCGCCGAATGGCTGCAGTTGCGCCAGGAAGCCTGGGTGAACAGCGGCCGCACCGGCACAGCCGATATTCCCGGGGGACTTACCCTGGCACAGGCCAGCGCCAACAACACCGATTGGTGGGATGAGCTGACGCAAGCCGGCTTTATCAATGAGCATAACCTTTCTTTCAACTACGGCAGGAACAAATTGAAAACCTTCGCCAACCTGAGCTTCAGCGACAACGAAGGCTATATCAAGAGCAACGCCTACCAGCGTATGTCTGCCAGGCTGAACCTCGATTACAGCATACTCCAGAACCTGAAGGTATCTCTCACCTCCGGCTTCAACAGGGGTACGAACAGGAGAGTGTCCGCGGCCTGGGACGGCGGCATCGGTGATGCCATGTCCGGCGCCCTGCCCATCTATCCCATGTACAACAACAACGGCACCTATTTCCAGAACGGCGCCAACCCCATAAGAAAGGTCAATGAAACAAAGCGCCGCGAGATCGATACGCGTATCCTCGGCGGACTGGCGCTGGACTACCAGCCCGTTAAGAACCTCTTCCTGAGAGTGCAAGGCTCCCTTGAAGACATCAACTCTTACGACGACCAGTTTGAAAGCAACCTGTGGATCAACCAGGCCAGCCCCGACTCCGGCTATGCCAAGCGTTTTACCTACTTCGGTACGAACTATACGGCTACGGCTACCGCCAACTACCTGTGGGATGTGAACACGGACAACCGCTTCAACTTCCTGGTAGGTGCGGAAGCGCAGGAATATGACCTGAAAGAATACGGCGAAGTGGGCCAGTTCTCCGGCTCTCCTTATTGGGAACACGTATCAGACTTCAAGGACCGCCTGGACTCTACTTTGGCCGCCAACCCTGCTTTTGAAAGAGGCAAGGACCAGTGGACCTTCAACAGCTTCTTTGCCCGTTTGAACTATACACTGAAGAACCGCTACTCACTGCAACTGACTGCCCGCAGGGACGGCTCTTCCAAGTTCGGCACCAACTACAAGCATGGCTTCTTCCCCTCCGTATCCGCTTCGTGGATCGTAAGCGACGAGGGTTTCATGGAGAATGTAAAGGCCGTGAACTTCCTGAAGCTGAGGGCCAGCTATGGCATCGTAGGTAACGCCAACTACCCCAATGGCCAGTACCAGGACAACTGGAGGGTAGGCGCCGTGCCTTACTACGGTGGCAACACCCTGTACCTCAACGCCCTGGGCAACCCGGACCTGAGATGGGAAACCATGCAGAACTTTGACGCCGGTCTCGAATTCGGTGCGGTGGCAAACCGCCTGACCGGTGAGATCTCCGTATATCATAAAATATCGGAAGACATCCTGCTCCAGCCCGGTATCGCTCCTTCGGCCGGTACCCCCAACATCTGGAGGAACCTGGATAACAGCAAGATCCTGAACCAGGGTATCGAGGTGAGCGCCAACTTCAAGGTGATCAACAGGCAGGACCTGCGCTGGACCATCGGCGGCAACATTGCCCGTAACTACAACGAGGTCCTGGAATACGAGCTCGGTCCCGACGCGGTGAGCGGCGGTACAAACGATACCCGCATTGTAAAAGGGCTGCCCATTGGCGTGAACTACCTGGTGAGGTACCACGGCGTTGATCCCAACGACGGATTGCCCATCTGGCTGGACGCTGCCGGCAAGCAGACAAAGACCTTCTCGCTGAACCACAGGGTTTATGCCGGTTCGGTAATGCCCGACTACGTAGGCGGCTTCAACACGGCCCTTTCTTACAAAGGCTTCGACCTGAACGCACTGTTCGCCTTCACTATCGGCGGCAGCATCTATGACAACTCCGGCAAATACCAGTTCCTGGGTGTATCCAAGAAGAACTGGAACTTCCGCAGGGATTTCCTGGACAGGTGGACCATGCCCGGTGACGATTCAAGGTATCCCAAGCTGATGGCCGATGCTACGGACTATCCCGGCGTACCCAGCGAAGACCAGTTCAACTCCACCATGTTCCTGCATGATGCATCGTACATGCGCCTGAGAGAGCTGTCGCTGAGCTACCGCTTCAACAGGGCAACACTGGGTACTTCATTTATCAGGGACCTGAGGATATTCGTTACAGGCAGCAAC
>DASWNB010000089.1:0-6319 GCA_036399455.1 Flavisolibacter sp.
AGGCATCGATATTTACAAGGCCGACGTGCTGGCTTCCCTGTTCGTGGGTGGCATGATCCCCTTCCTCTTCTCTTCCCTGGCTATCCGTGCCGTAGGCGAGGCAGCCATGAGCATGGTGGAAGAAGTGCGCCGCCAGTTTAAGGAAATCCCCGGGATCATGGAAGGAACGGGCAAGCCGGAATACGATAAATGTGTTGCTATTTCTACCGAGGCTTCCATCAGGAAAATGATGCTGCCCGGCGCCATCGCCATCGTTGCCCCCCTCATCATCGGCTTTCTCCTGGGTCCTGAAGCCCTGGGCGGCTTCCTGGCCGGTGCTACCGTTTGCGGCGTACTGATGGGTATGTTCCAGAACAACGCCGGAGGCGCCTGGGACAATGCAAAGAAGAGCTTCGAAAAAGGTGTGGACATCAACGGCCAGAAATACTACAAAGGCTCCGATCCCCACAAGGCTTCCGTAACCGGCGATACTGTTGGCGATCCTTTCAAGGATACCTCCGGTCCCTCAATGAACATCCTCATCAAGCTGATGTCGATTGTTTCCCTGGTTATCGCCCCCACCCTGGCCGGCATGTACAATACCGGAAAAAAAGTTGGGAAAGAAGCAGCGAATTCGGAAACAACCCAGTCTATTAAGACAACCGTCCCGGCCAACACAGCCCGCACGGTTCCATACAACTAGTCTTTTTTGCTTTACTGTGAGAATAAAAACTGTCCCGCCACCAAAGCGGGACTTTTTTATTGGGGAGGTCCACAGTCCACAGTCGACGGTCCACAGACGAGTCGTTAATGTGGAAGATGCTTTTCTTTTGTAGGCAGCCATTCAATCAAATACTCAACAATCAATGCTCAATGTTCAAGGACGTTCCTGATATTGGGCAGTTCTGTTTTGGAAACGCACTTGAGTATTGAACATTGATTATTGATTATTAGAAAAGAAGACTCCCTACTACCGAAAAGCATCTGGTTCCATAAACGACCTATTCACCATTGACCATTCACCATTCACGATTGACGATTGCCGATTGCCGATTCACGCCATAGACCCTATACGCCACAAACGACAGCGGGAGCCCTATCATAGCTATAAGGATCAGCATGTTCGTGATGGCATTCGTCCATTCAAAAGGTGCGCGGGGAGCCTGTGTTTGAGGGAGCACAAGAAGGTTCATGACGGCCCAGATCAGGAGGCCGTACATCAGTGCGGTAAGGAGGCGGGGGAGGGAATGCAGGCGGAGCCTGGGGTAAAGCCAGAAAAAGAAAAGGGTGAAGCACATGGCGATCAGGAAATGAAACAGGAAACCCCAGAAGAGCATGGAGGGATCGCCGGCGAAAGCTTTTGGTCCAAACACGGCGCTGGCAATGTAGCGGATCACGTTCATCGGGTTGCGTCCCGAATTAAGGTAATACGAGGTCAGCGCAGCAAGGAGGTCAAGCACTCCGACAAGCAGGCCCGTCCATAGCACAATGGTCAGGTATTTTCTTTTTCTGGCTGGATTTTCCATTCCACAGGAAAGTACGAAATGCCTTTCAGCCTTCAAAGTTTTATCGCCTATAAATTCCGGTCTTTGGAATCACGGCTTTTAACCCCCCGTTTGCTGTTTCTGACGAAATAGAGACACTACTCCCTTTTACCTTGAGCTATTTTTATGGTCTATTGCAAGCTATGAACATCCATAAATTTCGCCGCCTGAATGAAATGCAGCAATTGTCCCTCACCGAACAAAAGGGCGTTGCCATTGCCGAAAGGAAAACCGCTTATTGCAGCGTGCATCTCTTCCAGCTCCATTCCTTCTATGTAGAGCTGTACGAGCACTCCCACTTCAACGTGGTTACCCGCATCTACGCCTTTACCGATACCACTCTCCTGGAGCCCTACCTTGAGTCCATCAGCATCGACGATCTGTTTGCAACACAGTAAGGCAGAAGCCATAAGGCACAAGGCAGAAGCCGTAAGTCCTAAGTCATAAGCTTCCTGTTCACCCAGTAGTTGTAATTTTAGCACGACCGAATGGCCATGGCCGGACGCACATCCGTATTATTTCCCGGCGTTCCCTGCGCACTTGCGGTCAACTGAAGTACTATGGAATATTTTGTAGAAAAGGACTCTGTTGTACGCCGCATCTGGGGCAAGGGTGATACCATTCTCTTCATTTTTGCCGGGGCCTCGGGTGAGTTTGCGCTGAACAAGGCGGTGGACTGGCTTTACTTCACCGGCCGCCTTCCCGCCGACCCGCTGGGACGCCTCTTCTCCACCGTCAGCTATGCCCGCCGCATCGTGTTCGCTCCCATGGAGGAGGCCCTCCAAACCATCGACCGCATTACCGCCATCCATGAAGGCGTGGAAAAGGCCCGGGGCGCCCGCATCCCCGACTGGGCCTACCGCGATGTGCTTTTCATGCTCATTCACTACTCCATCTCCTCCTACGAACTGCTGGAGCAGAAGCTCACCGAATCTGAGAAACAGGATGTATATGAAGTGTTCTACCGCATGGGCACCCGCATGAATTTAAAAGACCTTCCGCCCACCTACATTGCCTGGCTTCCCGTCCGCGACCAGCACCTGCGCGACGACCTCCGGAAATCCGGCTACACCATCGACCTGTACCGCCAATACCGCAAACACCTGGGCCCGCTGCGCTACCGCCTGCTCAGGGAAGGCCAGCTTCTTGTCTGCCCCCGGCGTGTCATCGACCTCCTGAGCCTTGGCAGGTTCTCCCTTATCACACCCATCCTCGGCCTCTACAAATTCAGCCGCAAACTCAAACTCGACTGGTTCCTGAAGTCCCTTGTTCTTCCTAACGAGTACAAGAAACAGATTAAGGATCTGGATGTGTGAAGGGTTTGAAGTTGAAGTTTGAGGTTTGAGGTTCGTTAGGTGCAGCATTCCCTTCTTTAGCGGTTTTTCTTTAGGCGTAAGCTTCTTTGTGAAACCTTCGCGCCCCCGCGCCTTCGTGGTTGCCCTTGAAGCTCAAGCTCACGGAAAAAACTGCTGCTAAAAAGGAATAGTACACCTAACGAACCTCAAACCTCAAACCTCAAACTTCAAACCCCCATAGGGGTAAACCGTCCCTCAGGTGTTATAATTAAAACTAGTTTTGCAGCGGGCCGCTTTTTTAGAACCGATACACCACCGGATGGACCTGAATGATACCGTAGTAACAGATTTACTGGCAAAGCGGGATGAAACTGCATTTGAACAGGTTTTCAAGACCTATTACCGCGACCTGCACGCTTATGCCTATTCCATCCTGCGCGACGATGCAATGGCCGAAGAAATGGTCCAGAACGTGTTTTACAAGCTATGGGACCGGGCCGGGGCCCTCAACATCGGCGGCTCCGTGGCCGCTTACCTCTACCGCGCCGTTCACAACGAATCCCTTAATCACCTGAAACACCTGAAAGTACGTTCGGAGCACAAGCTGTATGTGTCGCACCGGAGGGAGGAAAGCGAAGGGCCGGGAAAGCACCTGGCCGCTAAGGAGCTGGAAAAACGCCTGCAGGCAGCAATGAACGACCTGCCCGAGCAGTGCCGCACCATCTTTCAGCTCAGCCGCTTCGAGGAGCTGCGCTACCGCGAGATCGCCGACAGGCTCGATATTTCCGTAAAGACAGTAGAGAACCAGATGGGCAAGGCGCTGAGGATACTGAGGGAAAAGCTGGTGGACCTGCTTCCTTTTCTTACCCTATTCATCATCAACTAAAACAAATTGCTTGAGCGAATCATTCAACGATATCACCCATGAGCTGCTGGTAAAATACCTGCTCGGTGAGGCTTCGCCGGGCGAAAGGGCCGAAGTGGAGCAGTGGCTTGACGGTGGAGAAGACCGCCGCAGGCTGTTGTCCCAACTAAGGCTTTTACTGGAAGAAAGCGGCCGCCTGAAAGCTCCCGAACCCGACGAGGAGCAGGCCTGGCAGCGCTTCCGGCAGAGGATAGCGGAGCCCCGCATCCCGGCTAAAAAGAAGCAGCCTTTCCTTACGCCGCTCCGCATTGCAGCAGTATTCATCCTGCTTGCAGGCATTGCCCTTTGGGTGTACTTCTCCCAACAAGATAAACCCGCCCAAACCCTGGCCGTGCAGTCGCACGGCAGGGTGCTGACCGATACGCTGCCCGATGGCTCGATGGTGACGCTGAACAGGAATTCCTCGCTTTCCTATAAAGCAAAGTTCAAAGGCGATACGCGGTCGGTAGCACTGAAAGGAGAAGCCTTCTTTGATGTACGTCCCGATAAAAGCAAGCCTTTTGTGGTGCAGGTAAACGACGTGACCGTAAGGGTGGTGGGCACTTCCTTTAATATAAAAGCGGAAGGGGGGAAGACGGAGGTGATCGTTGAAACAGGGATCGTACAGGTAACCAGGGGAGGAAAAACTATTGAGCTGAGGCCAAAGCAGAAGGTGAGACTGGAAGCGCAGGATACCATGCTGGTAAAAGAGGAAGTGAAGGATGAACTTCACAATTACTATCATTCCCGCGAATTCGTGTGCGACAATACGCCGCTGTGGAAGCTGGTGGAGGTGCTGAACGAAGCCTATGACGTACGCATCGAAATAGGCCGCAACGGGCTGAAGAACCTTCCGCTCACCGCCACCTTCAACAACGAGTCGCTCGACAACATCCTGAACGTCATCAGCGCCACCTTCGACATAAAGGTGGAGCGGCAGGACGACAGGATCATTTTAAGATAACAGCAGAACACCATGAAGCAGCCCGGTTTTTTCCTGAGCATTATCATAATTATTTTTCTGCTTTTCCCGCTGGCAGGAATGGGGCAGTCGCTGCTGGGCAGGCCCATTTCGCTGGAGGTGAACAGGCAGCGCTTCGACCAGGTGCTGGAGATCATCAGCAACAAAGGAAATTTCTACTTCTCCTATAATTCCAGCATCATCCGCCGCGACAGCCTCGTGAGCATCAGCGCCTACAACAGGCCCGTAGCCCAGGTGCTGGACCAGCTCTTTGGTGAGGGCTTCGAGTTCAGGGAAAGCGGCAACTACATCATCATCCGCCGCACGCCGGTACGCATCACTCTTGTTACCAACAAAGCCGTTACGAAAGACCGTCTCTATACCGTCAGCGGTTACGTGCTGAGCGATCTCACAGGCATGCAGATCTCCAACGCCAGCGTATATGAAAAGCGGCTGCTGGCATCGGCGCTCACCAACGAAGAAGGCTATTTCAGGTTGAAGCTTAAAAACAAAACACGCCGCGCAGAGCTGACCGTAAGCAAGGAATTTTATGAGGACACCACCGTAGTGATCGACCCCGGCTACAACCAGCAAGTGACCATCACCCTTCTGCCCGAGCAGGGTAATGTCATCACCATACGTCCCGAAGATTATTTTGTTCCAGACTCGCTCAGGGTTCGCGTGGAGACAAGGGAGGGGCCGGTGGAATACACTTATGTACGGACCGATACGAACCGCGTAGAAGGGACCGAGTTGGGTAAGTTCCTGCTCTCCTCGAGACAGAAGATACAAAGCCTTAACCTGAAGAAATTCTTTACCGACAGGCCTTTCCAGGTTTCGCTGATACCCGGCCTGAGCACGCACGGAAAGCTGAGCGGGCAGGTAGTAAATAATTTTTCGCTGAACATTTTTGGCGGCTACTCGGGTGGTGTGAACGGCATCGAGCTGGGCGGGCTTTTCAATATCGACAAGAAGGATGTACGTTACGTGCAGGTGGCAGGACTACTCAATATAGTGGGTGGAAAGATGACGGGCCTCCAGGTAGCGGGATTGAGCAATACGGTATTAAATCCCGTTCACGGCTTTCAATTGGCAGGCATCAACAACATGGCCCGCGGGCACATGGATGGACTTCAGCTTGCCGGCGTGTACAACCATGTATCCGGCACCATGAAGGGAACGCAGTTTGCCGGTGTTGCCAACTACGCACTGGACAAGGCCAGCGGCACCCAGCTAGCCAGTGTGGCCAACTTCAGCAACCGCGGCATTGACGGCACGCAGATCAGCGCCATATTCAACTATGCAAAAAAGCTCAACGGCGTACAGATAGGACTCATCAACGTATGCGACTCCTCCGACGGCTACAGCATCGGCCTTATCAATATAGTGATGAAAGGTTATCACAAGCTTGCTTTCTCCACTAACGAAACACTCACTGCCAATGCCGCTTTCAAAACCGGGAACAAAAAGCTGTACAGCATCCTGCTTGGTGGGATGAATATAGATGAAAACGAAAAAGCCTATTCCTTTGGCTATGGCCTGGGTAAGGAGTGGACAATGGGCAAAACCTTTTACCTCAATCCTGAACTAACCTCTCAGTACCTCTACCTCGGCTCCTGGGATTATCTGAACATAT
>DASWNB010000090.1:0-4556 GCA_036399455.1 Flavisolibacter sp.
AAGCGGTTAAGGAGGTAAAAGTAGAAGTTTTAGTTTTAAAACACAAGGTTTCACGCAAAGACGCAAAGGAGAGGCAAAGCTGTTGGCTGATAGCTGTTGGCTGTTGGCCGTGCAGGATAGCGACAGGGATTCTTCACAACAATGATGAACAGAGTACAAGGCCCATAGGCTGAACGTGCACAGGCCATCAGCTAACAGCTATCAGCCAACAGCTATCAGTCAACAGCTCTTTTCCTTGTTTGCGGCTTTGTGGTTCCAACGGTGGTCGGTCATCGGTCATCGGTTGTCCACAAAAATCCTATCTTGGCAGCGGGACATCATCATCCAATGAAAGAACTAACGGCAGATAGAAAACGGGACGGCATATTTTCCCTACTGGAAATATTCATTATCGTGGCGCTGGCCTGTGTGCCGCTGTTCATCAGCTTTCCCTACAGGGTAAATATTTTTCTTTCTTGGGAAGGCGCTTACCGCATCAGCCAGGGACAGTTGCCTTACCGCGATTTCGGAATGCCGCTGGGCTATATGTACTGGGCCATACCGGCCATATTCTTCAAATTTTTCGGGCCGGCGCTGATTACACTGGTAAAGGCGCAGGTGTTTATCAATATCGTGTCGGGACTAGCCTTCCGTTCCATCTTCAGGAGCATCGGCATACAGCCGGGCATCAGGCTGATGGCTGTGATACTGTACTGCGTTTCGTACTCGTTCTTCAACTTCTGGCCCTGGTATAATCATACGGTGATCGTTTATGAAATGGTGGCGCTTGCTTTTTTGATGCGGTACATGTTTTCCGTGCAGGGCAAATGGAGCTGGATGCTGCTTTCGCTGAGTGCTCTTTTTGTTTTCTTTTCCTTTTTTACAAAGCAGGATGGCGGAGGGCTGGCGCTGCTGCTTTGCCTCTCTCTACTAACCTATCATTGCTTCCGTGAAAAGAAATGGAAACCCCTGCTCATTTTTGCCGGCAGCTTTCTTATAGCGGCCTTTGCCATTATTGCACCGCTGACGCGATACAATTTCGGGTACTGGTTCAACCACGGGCAGCCGCCGCACACCTCGCGTTTTTCAGTGTTCGATATTATCGATGAATTCTTTGGGAGCTCGCAGTGGATCAAGTTCTATCTTTTCCTGGTAGTGGTGCTGGCCTTTGCCGCGTTCCGGAGCTGGCGGGATATACTTGCCGATAAAAGAAAAAGCATACTGCTGCTGCTCACCCTGGGTATTCTTGCGGAGGCCGCGATACTTCAGGTGACGAGCTACACGCCTCCCGATAACAACATCTTCTTTCACAGCTTTGCCTTTGCCTTTATCCTTGTTTTTCTTGCCGACCTGCTGAAGCTGGATTTCTCCCGGACCAGGCCGCTGCTGATAGCGATGCTGGGACTGGGCCTCTGGTGGAGCGGCGTGTTCTGGAAATACGTGCAGCGTGTGGCCGGGCAGATACTTCCCGCAGGCTCACAGGTAAGCACAGGCGAAAACATGGTGAACCGCAAAACCTACATGATCCATAACGACACCACCGAGATCCCGATGCACGAATGGGTATTCTCCGGGCTGAGGTCGTTCGACCGGATCTATATGCCGAAGCCCACAGCCGACGGCATCCACCGCCTGCTGAACATGGACCTGGTAAAACAAAACAAAAACTTAAAGGTGCTGAACATGACCGAGCTCACCCCGCTGGCCGTGGAAATTCCCTATGAAACGGAAACCGGCCCCGGCGTTCCGCTCTGGCATCACCTGGGCGTGGGCATGTTCAACCGCCAGGCCGAAGAATACGAACAGCGCATCCGCAACAAGCATTACGACCTCGTGCTTTTCGAGTATATCCCCACTCTTAACAACTTCTATCCTTTCCGTGTCCGCGACAGCCTGAAGCTCCATTACCGCCAGATAGATTCTTTCTTCGCCCCCCGCCGGGGAGATACGAAGGGAGTAATTGAAGTATATGTCCGTTGAGCGATCACGGATAACCGGCAACCGGGGGGAACCACAAAGGCGCGAAGACGCGAAGGCTGCACAAGGAACATCGGTCATCGGTGGTCGGTCGTCGGTTATCTGACCCTATCTGCCGAAATTGACATCAATACCCCCAATGCTATCCTACATTCGCACATCCATTAAGTGGAGTCTTTTCCAAACAGCTTTCGTACCCCTGAAAATCTCCTCAACTCACTACTAACGACGGCTCATAGCTCACAGCTAACAACTCGAAGCCATAAGCCAACAGCTATAAGCTAACTGCTTCCAAAAAAACTGGCATGATTCTGGCAAGGTGCGGACGTATTTTCCCACCTGCCCTAGCGAGCCAAACGACCCTTTTCCTTAAAATTTATTAAAGATTCAAAAAAACTATGAACCACCTAAGCCACCGTCTGTTACGACCCTTAGCAGTTCTTTGCCTGTTAGTGATGAGCTTTGCGGCCAATGCGCAAACGCATACGCCCAAGTACGTGGCGCTGCCCAACTCTAACGGTTATTACGAATACCTGCCGCAGGGATACAATCCTGCAGGCAGCGAAACCTACCCCCTCATCGTGTTCATCCATGGTGTAGGCGAACTGGGTAACGGCGACCCATCCAACCTGCCCCGCGTGCTGGTAACCGGTCTGCCCGCGTACATACAGTGGGGACGCTTTCCCTCTTCGTTCAACGTTAACGGACAGACGCACAAGTTCATCGTTATCTCTCCCCAGTTCATTGGCTGGCCCAGCCCCGAGAATGTACACAGCATGATCGCCTACCTGAAGAACACCTACCGCGTGAATCCCAACCGCATTTATGTAACGGGACTGAGCATGGGCGGCGGCGCTACATGGGATTATGCTTCCGTGTATGCCAATGAGCCCGCAGCCATCCTTCCCATCGCAGGCGCTTCATGGCCCGACCGCACACGTGCCCGCAACATCGCCGCAGGCAATATTCCCATTTGGGCCCTCCACAACGTTGGCGACCCTACGGTTCCCGTAGCTTATACGAATGATTATGTGTCCATCATCAACGAGCCCCCCGCCTCCAACCCCCAGGCCATTAAAACCATTTTCAACAGCGGTTCGCACGATGCCTGGTCCACAGCCTACAACCCCGATTACCGCGAGAACGGCATGAACGTATACGAGTGGATGCTCCAGTACCAGAAGGGCACTCCTCCCCCGAACGGCAACCAGCCGCCCGTAGCCAATGCCGGCCCCGACCAGAATATCATCTTCCCCACCACTTCCGTTCAGTTGAACGGCAGCGGCACCGATCCCGACGGAACCATCTCTACCTATAAGTGGAGCAAGATCTCCGGCCCCGACCAGTTCACTATCAATAATATCAATGTAGCCAATCCCGTCATCAGCAACATGGCCGCCGGTGATTACACTTTCCGCCTGCTTGTAAGCGACAGCAGGGGCGGACAGGCCTATGACGACGTGAAGATCAAGGTTACCGCCGCCATTCCCGGCAAGGTGGAAGCCGAGTCGTTCAACACCGCACAGGGCGTTAACGTGGAAGGCTCTGCCGATGCAGGCGGAGGCTGGAACGTAGGCTTTATCGATAACGGCGACTGGATGGATTATGAAGTGCAGATCAATACCGCCGGAACTTATAACATGAACGTGCGTATAGCCACGCTGGCTACCAATGCCGGCTTCCAGGTAAAGAACTCTTCCGGCGCCGTCCTGGCCACTTTCAACGTGCCCTTTACCGGCGGATGGCAGTCTTACCATACCATTACGCAGCCCATTACCCTGCCCCAGGGAAGGCATACCCTCCGCATCGTGTCCACCAGGGCCGACGGATGGAACTTCAACTGGATGGACTTTGTTGGCGGAGCAACACCTCCCCCCAACCAGGCTCCTACCGTAAACGCAGGTACCGACCAGACCATTACACTTCCCATAGCAACGGCACAACTTAGCGGCACGGCGAATGACCCCGACGGCACTATTGCTTCCTATAGCTGGAGCAAGGTTTCCGGTCCCGATGCATTTGGCCTGAGCAGCACTTCAATTGCATCACCCGTGCTGTCAGGACTGATTGCAGGAACCTATACTTTCCGCCTTACTGTTACCGATAACAGGGGCGCCACTGCTACCGATGACGTAGTGATCACAGTTAACCCTCTTATCTCCACGCCTCCTCCTCCTTCAGGTTCTGGTGTAAGGATACAGGCGGAAAACTGGACGGCCATGAAAGGTGTTGGTACGGAAGGAACATCTGATGCAGGCGGCGGCCTTTCCGTCGGCTGGATCGACAACACCGACTGGATGGATTATTCAGTTAATCTCTCCCAGGCCGGAACATACACCGTCAGCTTCCGCGTAGCCACTCCCGCTACCTCAGCACAACTGAAGCTCCTGAATGCGGCAGGAACAACACTGGCTACCGTGAACGTTCCTAATACAGGCTGGTGGCAAACATGGCAGACGGCTACTGCAACAGTAACACTGCCCGCAGGACAGCAAACGCTTCGCGTGCTTTCCTCCAGTGCTGATGCCTGGAACTTCAACTGGTTCGAACTGGCAGCAGGCGGTACCGGCGGTACGCCCCCCAACCAACTGCCTACTGTA
>DASWNB010000091.1:0-4822 GCA_036399455.1 Flavisolibacter sp.
AGCCGATGACCGACCACCGATAACCGATTAGGGACCACCTGTTACCGGAGAGCTGCATTCACGATTGACGATTCACGATTCACGCCTTCTCCCTCCCGCCTTCTCCACACCTGACAAACTTTTCTTATATTTAATGAACCCTAGGAAACTGCATCCGGGGGAATGTTCCTGAACACCCAAAAAAAAGTAAGGGGCGATTGCCGAAAAGCCTGAGAGTAGGCACAGAATCAAAACCTTCATCATGGAACAAACCATTTTCCACAAGCAGAAACTGTATGCATTGATCGCCGCAGGCGTAGCCCTTGTAGCGCTCCTTCTTCCCTGGATCAGTTTTATGGGCTATTCATGGAACGGCATGCGTGGCTGGGGTCTGCTCTCCCTGGCCGGCATCATCGGCGTAGCTGCCCTTACACTTATGGGCAACAAAACGCTGGATTATACAGCGGATTACAGGAAGTATGTTATGATCTCCTTTGGTGCCATTGCCCTCGGCGCCATCCTGTTCTGGGTAAGAAAAAACTCCATAGCGGGTGGCGGCGTCCCCGAAATCTTTGAAGTCAAACTCAGCACAGGCATCGGTCTCTGGCTCTGCCTCGTTGCCGGGCTGGGTGGATTGGCGCTTGCTTTTGGATTGATCAAGCTGGATAAGAAGCCACTGTAGAGAAGGGCTGTTGGCTGATAGCTGATGGCTGATGGCTTGTTCGCGTTCTACCTACAGGCAGCGGCATCAAAAAATTTTATTAACCGCCAAGGCGCAAAGACGCGAGAATATACAAGGCTGTTTGTTTCCTTCGTGTTCCTTGCGCCTTAGCGTCCTGGCGGTTAATTCCTGATACTTCATCAGCCACTCCTTCGGTGGTCGGTGGTCGCTTATCGTTTATCCCTTCAGTTCCTGCTTCAGGAATATCCCCGTATGGCTATCCTTCTGCTTAACCAGCCCTTCGGGTGTGCCTTCGAAGAGGACACGGCCGCCGCCTGCGCCGCCTTCGGGGCCGATGTCGATGATGTGGTCCGCAACCTTGATGACGTCGAGGTTGTGCTCGATGACGAGAACGGTATTGCCGCGGTCAACGAGCTTGTTCAGCACTTCAAGCAGGTGGTGTATGTCCTCGAAGTGAAGACCCGTGGTGGGTTCGTCGAGGATGTAAAAGGTCTTGCCCGTATCTTTCTTTGCCAGTTCCGTTGCCAGCTTTACGCGTTGCGCCTCGCCGCCGCTGAGGGTGACGGCCGATTGCCCCAGGGTGATATAGCCGAGGCCAACATCCTGCAGCACCTTGATCTTGCGGTAAAGGAAGGGAACGGCCTGGAAAAACTCCACTGCTTGTTCCACGGTAAGGTCCAGCACATCGGCAATGGATTTTCCCTTGTATCTTATTTCGAGGGTTTCGCGGCTGTAGCGCTTGCCATTGCATTTCTCGCAATGCACGTACACATCGGGCAGGAAGTTCATCTCTATCACCCTCATGCCTCCGCCTTCGCAAACATCACAGCGGCCGCTCTTTACGTTGAAGCTGAAGCGCCCTGCATTGTAGCCTCGTATCTTGGCTTCGGGAATGGAAGAAAATAAAGTACGTATCTCGGTAAAGAAACCGCAGTAGGTGGCCGGATTGCTCCGCGGCGTTCTGCCGATGGGCGACTGGTCGATCTCGATCACCTTGTCTATATGCTCCAGCCCCGATACGCTTTTAAAAGCCAGGGGCGTCATCCGCGAATTATAGCAATGCTTTGAAAGAAGCGGGTAAAGCGTTTCGTTGATAAGGGTTGATTTGCCACTGCCGCTCACGCCTGTTACAACAGTGAGCTTGCCCAGGGGGAACTTCACACTCACGTTCCTGAGGTTGTTGCCGCTGGCGCCCTTTATCTCAATAAACTTGCCGTTGCCTTTCCTGCGGGTTTCCGGTACGGCAATGCCGCGTTCACCATTCAGGAACTGGGCCGTCAGCGTGTCCGTTTTCAGTACGTCTCCGGGTTTTCCCTGTGCCATCACCCTTCCGCCGTGAAAGCCGGCTTTGGGGCCAATATCTATAAGATGGTCGGCCGCCAGCATGATGTCTTTATCGTGTTCTACTACCAGTACGCTGTTGCCTATATCTCGAAGGTTTTTAAGCGCAGTGATGAGACGGTGGTTGTCGCGCTGGTGCAGGCCGATGGAAGGCTCGTCCAGCACATAGGTGATGCCCTGCAGTTGCGATCCGATCTGCGTGGCCAGTCTTATCCGCTGGCTTTCACCGCCGCTGAGGGTACGGGTAGGGCGGTCAAGGGTAAGATAGGTAAGACCAACATCGAGCAGGAACTGGAGTCGTTCGCGTATTTCTTTGATGATCTCTTTACCGATCACTTTCTGCTTTTCGCTCAGGCGGCTTTCGATTTCGCGGAACTCCTCCATGAGCTGCACGAGGTCCATCTGGCTCAGTTCCGAAATACTTTTTTCATCCACCTTGAACCAGAGGCTTTCCTTTTTCAGGCGTGTGCCGTCGCAGCTTTTGCAGGTGGTGAGTTCCATGAATCCTTCAGCCCAGCGCTGAATGGCTTCGCTGGTGCTTGTGGCGAACCAGCGCTTTACCTGGTTGATCACGCCTTCGAATTCACCGGAGTATACATTAGCCTCAAGCTGCTCGTCATCGAACTGAAGGTCTTCGGTACCTCCGCCTTCTTCCTTTCCGTACAGAATAAGGTTGAGTGCTTTTTCGGAAAGCTGTCCGACTGGCTTATCGAGACTGAATTTATATTTTCTTGAAAGTGTCTGTACCTGGCGGAAAATATAAGCTTCTCTTTCGCCGCCCAGCGGTGCAATTCCGCCTTCGTTGATGCTCAAACTGTCGTCGGGTATGACGGCATTCAGGTCAACGGTGTATACCTGTCCAAGGCCTTTACAGGTGGGGCAGGCGCCGTAAGGCGAGTTAAAGGAAAAAGAGTTGGGAGAAGGCTCCTCGTAGGAAAGGCCGGTGTCCTCGCACATGAGCTGGCGGCTGTAGGCGGACTCGCCGCTTTTGGATTTCGGCCCCTCCCCTTCATAAGCTACAAAGAGCAGGTCCTTGCCCAGCTTCAGCGCCTGCTGAACGCTTTGCGCGATGCGAACACGCATGTCCTTCGTCACTTTCATGCGGTCCACTACCAGCTCGATGTCGTGTATCTTGTAACGGTCCACCTGCATCTTGGGTGCGAGGTCTTTTACTTCACCATCCACCCTCACCTTCAGGAATCCTTTCTTCCGCACTTCCTCGAACAGCTCGCGGTAGTGGCCTTTCCGTCCGCGTACCAGCGGGGCCAGCAAGGTGATCTTGCAGCCGTCGAAACGCTTGAAGATATTATTTACGATCTCGTCCTCGCTCCAGCGCACCATCTTCTTTCCTGTATTATAGGAATAGGCTTCACCGGCGCGTGCATAAAGCAGGCGGAGGAAATCGTATATCTCGGTAACCGTTCCAACGGTGGAGCGCGGGTTTTTATTGGTAGTCTTTTGTTCGATGGAGATGACCGGCGAGAGGCCCGTGATCTTGTCTACATCAGGGCGTTCCATTTCGCCGATAAACTGGCGGGCATAGGCGCCAAAGGTTTCCATGTAGCGCCGCTGGCCTTCGGCATAGATGGTATCGAAGGCGAGTGACGACTTCCCGCTTCCGCTGATGCCCGTGATGACCACCAGTTGGTTCTTGGGAATGGAAATATCAATGTCCTTTAAATTATGCTCTTTGGCTCCGAAAATTTCTATGGCCTCTTCAGTGGTCTGTCCGTTCGAAGGCGCTGTTTTGTGTTTCATAATTTACCGGCGGCGAAGATACATAATGAGCCAGGTTTGCTAAATAATTTAACAAACAGAGGAAAAACTTCTGCATTTCTTCACAAAATCAGTTTTTGGCACAAAATTCCGTAAGTAGGCAGCGAAACCTATTTGAAACTCATAAAGCTCACGTATGAAAAACACCATTTTCCTTGCCGCTTCGGTATTATTCTTCTCTGCAGCTAACGCACAAACCGACACTACAACAAAAGAAACGACATCCGCGACAACGACAACGACGACAACCACAACAACGCCAGTCACAACCGCAACCACCACCACTACTACCACTGCTCCCATAACTGTCCCCGATCACCTTAAAGGCGTATCGAGCGACAACATCCGCCCCGAGCATTACCTGCCTGTTCTTGGCAGCTTCCAACCTTCGGGCAGCTCAACGGCCAACCTCACCATCACAGTCGACGAGCAGAACATCGGTATCATTTGGATCGACGGACTTCCGCAGGGACGCGTTAAGGGCCTGCTGAAGAAATCACCCGCCACTTACAAAATACCTGCACAGAAAACCGCCGAAGGAAAATCAGTTCCCGAAGGAACACTGGTCTTCAACCCGGCAACCAAAGAAATTTCCATCTACTTAGGCAAGGCATTCAATGATGCCGATCCTTCCGCCGTATTTACCTCCGAAACCAAGGGTAAATCCAAAGGCTGGAACTACACAGGTGTCAAGGCAGACGCTACCGCCCTGCAGGCGCCTGTATCCAACTAATATATTTACTATGAATGGACCGGAAAAGGGGACTGGAAACAGTTCCTTTTTTTATTGCTGTTGGTTGTTGGGAGAAGCTGTTGGCTGATAGCTGTTGGCTGTTAGCTGTTGGCTGTTAGCCGTGCACGTTCAGCTATTGAGATTCGTTATTAAAAAATGATTCCGTTTCAGCTGCGAGTTATTAGCTGCGAGGCTTCACCGGGTTTACTTTCCTTGCGTCCTGGCGCCTTGGCGGTAATTAATTATTATCCTTAAGATACATCTGCCATAGGCTGAACGTGCACGGCTAACAGCCAACAGCTATCAGCCAA
>DASWNB010000092.1:0-11374 GCA_036399455.1 Flavisolibacter sp.
GGATGCCGGTCAGCACCGGAAAGTGCTCATTTATAAAGCAAATGTTCCTTTCACAAATCTTAGGGGATAATTAATATGTAAATGCCGGGCAGGGCGGCCGCCACTGGTGTATAATTACTAGGAAGGCCTTCGTAGTGCGGATACCTTGCACTCATAACATTTGATCATTCTAAAAAATCAAGACCATGAAAAAATTTATGATTGCTGCTTCAGCACTGTTGTTCAGCCTCGCAGTATGGGCAGCCGAGCCGAATGAAAAAGTTCTCGCATCTTTCCACAACACCTTTAAAAATGTAAGCGAAATCGTGTGGAACGAAGTGGATGGCCGCTTCGAGGTAAAGTTTCTTCATAACAGCATCTCCACCCGCGTAAGCTACGACCAGAACGGAAACATCCTCCAAACCGTAAGATATTACTACGAGGAATCGCTGCCCATCCTCATCCGTATGAAGGTTCAAAATAAGTTCAAGGGCCTGAAAGTGTACGGCGTAACCGAAAGCACTGCTGACGGCGAGGTTTCCTACCACATCGTGCTGCACGACGAAACCAACTGGGTGATCGTTGATTCCGATGCCTACGGCTACATCAAGATCGATAAGAAATTCAAGAAGGCCTAAGCTTCCGCCACATACAGCTTCATTCTCCATATACCGGCCCCGTGGGTTAATGCCTGCGGGGCTTCCATTTGGTCCAAAGCGAAAAGCCGTAAGTCTTAAGTCTTTCCTCGTTGCAGGTCTCCGTGGCTTTGTGGTGTTGGTTAACCGCAAAGGGATTTCACGCTCTTGTCCCGCAGCAGGCGGGAAAGACGCAAAGGAAAGGCAAAGAATGGGTCGTTTAAACTTCGGTCTTTCCCCCTGCGCCTTGGCGCGAAAGCTCGCGTCCTCGCGTCTTGGCGGTTAATCCAGGAAGACTAAACCCACGGAGGCTTTGCTAAAGAAGAACAGGTAGGCGGTAGTTCCTGCCGGTTCCCCTCGGTGGTCGGAGGTCTCTTATCGGTCATCGGCTCCCGGCTTAAACAAATACCCTGCGCTCCAGTACCGCCATTCGCGGGTGTCTGCGGCGTGGGCATCGTGGGGACGAACCTTTCCCTGTGCGGCGGAAGCATCAAGGATGCCCTGGCTTACAAGAAGTTGCTTTGAGTGGCGGATGGATTCTTCCACGTGCTTGTCCTGCATCCAAAGCTTTTGAGGCGGCTCGAAGCCAACCTTGTCCTTACGCCAGACGATTTCGGAGGGGAGTACAGGTTCGGCGGTTTTGCGGAGCAGCCACTTGGTCCAGCCGTTCCTGATCTTAAGATGCGCGGGAAGGGTGAACAGGAACTCCACGAGCGGGTGATGAAGATAGGGAAGACGCACTTCGGCGGCATGCGCCATGCTGTTGCGGTCTGCCAGGCGGAGCAGCTCTTCAAGGCCGTAAACAAATGTGTTGAAATACAGGATGCCGTTCAGGGTGAAATGGGCGGGTGTGCTGTAATACAGGTTCCGCTTGTTCGAAAAGGCAAATTCCCGGTTCAGGCCGTTCTGCCGGAAGGCTTGCCTTGATTTAACCGTTTGAAGCAATGAGGCCGCAAAATCCGGGAACATCGCCGCCAGTTTGGCCTTGAGGGCAAATGGCTCTTTTATGCCCAGTTTGCGGGCTGCTTCCATCTCCCCGCTGCTTCCCAGCTTCTTCTCCCGGTACAGTTCCTGCCAGTACCACCTGTAGTAGCGATGGTAGCCGCCAAATATTTCATCTGCGCCCTGCCCGTCGAGCAGCACGGTAACACCGTTTTCTTTTGCGGCCTGGTAAACCCTGAACTGCGCCAATGCGCTGGCAGAAGAAACCGGAATTTCCTGGTGGCGCATTACTTCGTCCATCAGTGCGGGTACTTCGGAAGCGGTGACGGTAACGGGATAATGACGGAGGTTGAATTTTTTTACTACGGCGAGGGCATGTTCCGCCTCGTTCTTTTCAAATCCTTCAAAAACGGCAGTAAAGCATTTATGCGTGTACTGATCCGAGGCCATGCGGGAGCAAAGGGCAACAATGGTGGAGCTGTCCAGGCCGCCGCTTAAGCTGGTACCGATAGCTACATCGCTGCGCAGGCTTTTTTTTATAGAATCATCCAGGAGCGCCTGCAGCCGCTCTACCGCTTCCTGCTCACTGATGGAATGGTTTTCTTCCAGCTCCGGCTGCCAGTATTTCTCGGTCTTCAGCTCCTGCGCGGCCGGACGGTACAGCAGGAAGCTGGCGGGCGGAAGGTTCTGGATGTTGTGATAAAAAGTTTCCTGTGGGTCGGCGGGGTTGGAAGTGTAGCCGGTGGTGAGATAGTTGTAAAGAAGGCTCCTGTTCACTTCCTTCACAATACCCAATGCCCAGAGAGCTTTCATTTCGGAAGCAAAGGCCAGCAGCTCGCCATCATAATAAAAGAACAGTGGCTTTTCACCCATGCGGTCACGGGCTATGAAAAGGGTTTGCTCCCTGCGGTCCCAGATGGCAAAGGCAAACATTCCCTCGAAGCGTTGCAGACAGGAAGGTCCGTAAACGTGGTAGGCGGCGGCAATCACTTCAGTATCGGAGGCGGTGGTAAATGAGTGTCCTTTCTGCTGAAGCTCTTTTTTTATTTCACGATAATTGTAAAGCTCCCCGTTGTGGATGATCACGTAGCGACCGGCATAGTGAAGCGGTTGTGCGGCGTCCTTGCTCAGGTCTATAATGCAAAGGCGGGTATGGCCCAGCACCACGTTTCCATCTTCCCATTGCCCGCGTCCTTCCGGCCCACGATGCTTCAGCGAGTCGATGGCTGCACCGACCCCGGAGGCTGATACAGGAACCGATGAAATAACGCCGGTGATTCCGCACATAGGCTCATAATTGAATGGGGAGGCGGGCAACCGTATTGCCCCATGCCATTAAAAGATCGGGTCCTGATTGTGTATGCTGGAAGACTATGGTAAAAAATTCTATCGACACGCCGGAGTTGCCGGTGGGTACTACAAAGCGGTGGATATCCTCTGAAGGCTCGTAATCCAGCCCCCAGCTATCCACGTTGCTGTTGAAGATGATGGTCCATTCCGTACGCTGCGGGATGCAGTAGAGCACGTATCTCCCCTTGCTTACCCTTTTACCCTGTATGGTTACGTTGCGGAAGAATTCGATCTCCGTGGCTTCGTTGGCCCCCATGCGCCAGGGCTCGCCGTATTTTATAAGTGAACCGAATAGCTCCCTGCCCTGCTTTTGCGGCCTGCTGTAGATCACCCGCGCCACGGGAGGAGTTTGCAGCGAATCGGCCATCTTGAGCTTGGGATACTCCACGGGAAAATAGCTGATGTCCATAGGAGAAAGGTCAACCGCCGCATAGGGATTGGCAGCCTGCTTGGTCAGGGGCTGCTGCTGGCGCTTGGCATCAACCCGGGTAGTAGCAGGCTTTGGAGGCGTCTGCTGCTCATTGCATGAAAGAAGCACCAGCCCGGCCAGTAGGGCAAGAGGGAGTTTCATGCTTGAAAAATACGTGATTTCACGCTAAAGCGTGAAGATAACCGTTGACCGATAACCGATAAGAGACAACCGATGACCGATTGTTTCCTTCGGTTATCGGTCGTCGGTTAACGCATAACGATGGGCAGATTCACCATCACGGTGTCCCAGGCGATGACGAGGTCTGCGCCGGAAGTGGTTTTGGAGAAGCTCATGGAGAAGGCGTCCACCACTTCGGGGGCCTTGCGTACGGGTACGCTGATGCGGGCAACGTCTTTTTTCTCGTCGTACTTGAAGGCGCCCCAGGTGTCGGTGTCTTTATTGAGGATGATGGTCCATTGGTCGGGGCGGGCAATGGCGTAGAGGGTGTAGCGGCCTTTGGGAACTTTCTTGTTGCCGATCTTTACCTCTTTATAGAATTCTACTTCAGTGGCTTCGTTGGCGCCCAGTCTCCAGATGGTGTTGTATTCCACCAGCTCGCCAAAGATGGGGCGGTTGTTCCTTTGCGGGCGGCTATAGATAACCCTGGCCAGCAGGGGCTCGGTTGCCTTGTCTTTAATTTTCAGTACCGGATAATCAATGGGGAAGTAGATCATGTCCATCGGCGACTTGTCTATCGGCGGGAGCTTGCTGTCGGTTGTTTGTGCGAATGTGTTGAAGGCGAAGGGTAAAGCCAGGAAGATCAATAACCATTTTTTCATACTCAGGAATATTAGGGTGCAAAATTAAAAATTATCTCAGTTGTCTATAGATGGAAAGAAAGGGCCCGTGAGTGTATCGAATTGCTCTTTTGCGAACAATTTAACACCGGGGAAGAATTCATCATAGCATTCTCTAAGAAAACCATAGTGTTGCGTCAACAGCCTGCCTGCGGGACCGCTATCCGAAATATAAGCGGCCCTTCTCACCAATCCTCCCAGGCTTCTGCGTATGCCTTCTTCCGTGTGGTAGTTGTACAGCCAGTTTTCCATCTTCATATAATAGAGTACCTGCGCAAAGCGCGGTGGCAGCAAAGTAACCTGGCGCTCGAGCGCATCATACACTTCGTGGCTGAATTGGAGAAGCGATGCGTTGCTGAATTGGGCTGGATCGTTTGCAAGGAAATGATCGTAAACGATGTCGACAATGGCGCCGCTGTACAGGCGGTAGTTTTCCCTGAAAACTGTTTTTGCTTTTTGCGTGGCGATGTGCGTATCTGTAAAGCTGTCTATCTGCCTGTGGAGCATGATGCCGTCCTGTATGCCCTTGCTGAACGAAAACTTCTGCGAACCCTTCACAAAATCGGAGATCATGTTGCCCGCAAGTATTTCGGGATGACCAAAGGAGAGATATGCATGCGCCAGGAAGTTCATTGATTAAAGGTAACTATAGAGAGGAACAGAAACAGTAACAGTAACAGGAACAGAAACAGAAAGAAGAAGAGATGAGCGTTTTGAACCACACTTTTTCTCTCTCCCTTTCTCTTTCTCTTTCTGTTACTCTTTCTGTTACTGTTACTGTTACTGTTCCTGTTTCTGTTCCTGTTAAAGGAATGAAAAACCGCTGTTAAACGGTTTAACACATGCAACCATTAGTCACAATTGCATTGCAGCCCCCTGTAACCATTTCTACCTTTGATCCGTCAAACCAACAGAAAAAATTTAAAACTCATAAAAAAACCAATTGCGATGAAACGTGTATTCTTTACGCTCACAGTTCTTTGTTCTCTTATCAGCTTCAGCAGCTTTGCCAAAGGCGACGAAAAAGTATCTGCAGCAGTCCTCGAAGCATTCCAGACATCTTTCGATAATGCAACCGAAGTAGAATGGTCCATCAGCGAAAACTACTTTAAGGCAAATTTTAACATGAACGGCCGCTATGTATCCGCTTTCTATGATGCCGATGGAAAAATGATCGCCATGTCAAGGAATATCTCATCCTTTGAGCTGCCGCTGATGCTGCAGGCTTCGCTGAAAAAAGTTTCCGAAGACAGTTGGATCTCCGACCTCTTTGAAATGTCAAACGATGAAGGCACCACATATTATGTTACGCTGGAAAATGCCGGAACCAAAACCGTATTGAAGGCCAGTTCCCTCTCAGGCTGGGAAAGCTACCAGAAAAGCCGCAAGTCTTAGTTCGTTTTAGTGTGTAAAACAATATCCCGTTCCTTCCCAGGGGCGGGATTTGTTTTTTTATGGAGTATTTTTGCCGCTCAATTTTTCAACTATGAGTAAAGGTCCTGTTTCGCAGTTCATACAGCATCACTACCGCCATTTCAACGCGGCAGCGCTGGTGGATGCTTCTAAAGGCTATGAGCAACATTTGCTGGAAGGAGGCAAGATGATGATTACCCTGGCCGGAGCCATGAGTACGGCCGAGCTGGGAATTTCCCTGGCCGAAATGATCCGCCAGGACAAAGTGCATATTATTTCCTGTACGGGCGCCAACCTCGAAGAAGATATCATGAACCTGGTGGCGCACGATCACTACGAACGCATACCCAACTGGCGCGACCTGACTCCCGAAGCGGAGTGGGCCCTGCTGGAGAGAGGATTGAACCGTGTGACCGACACCTGCATTCCCGAAGAGGAAGCTTTCCGCAGGATACAACAGCACATCCATAAAATATGGAAAGATGCCAACGACGCAGGCGAGCGTTATTTCCCCCATGAATACATGTACAAGCTCCTGACGAGCGGCGTGATGAAGGATTACTACCAGATAGATCCGAAGAACAGTTGGATGATTGCAGCCGCTGAAAAGAACCTCCCCATCGTGGTAGGCGGCTGGGAGGATAGCACCATGGGGAACATCTTCGCTTCCTACGTGTTCAAGGGTGAGATCAATGCTTCCACCATGAAGAGCGGCATCGAGTACATGGTATGGCTGGCCAATTATTACAAGGAGAACAGCAACGGTAAGGGTATAGGTTTCTTCCAGATCGGCGGCGGTATTGCAGGCGATTTCCCCATCTGCGTGGTGCCCATGATGTACCAGGACCTGGAAATGCACGAAATCCCTTTCTGGAGCTATTTCTGCCAGATATCGGATTCCACCACTTCCTACGGCTCCTATTCCGGCGCCCACCCCAACGAAAAGATCACCTGGGGCAAGCTCGACATCCACACACCCAAGTACATCATCGAAAGCGATGCTACCATCGTAGCTCCGCTTGTGTTTGCTTATGTGCTGGGATGGTGAGGAGAGGTGGAAGGGAGGAGACGAATTAGGGATTGGGAATTGGGTTTAACCGCCAGGACGCGAAGACGCGAGGAACAGGAAACCTACTCGCAACTCGCAGCTAACCACTCGCAGCTTCCCTCCGGTTATCGGTTGTCTCTTATCGGTCAACTAAAAAAGAAACCCCGGCGGAGCCGGGGACTTTATAAGGAAGAGTCCGGACCAAAAACGGTGTTTTACATATCCAATAGTTTTCACTTCCTTAAGGCGAACCATAGACAGTCATATAAGACCGGAGGTTTAATTAAAGAGATATAATTCTTTTCCACACTATTTAAATAACAAACGGGAAGACCCTCAAAGTCTTCCCGTTTCGCTTTCATGTATCTCTAAGTTGTTGAGGCATAATCCATAGCCGGATCGTGAGTCCCAACCATAAGTCTAAGCCGTAAGGCTAATTACTATTTCTTTAACGTTATACCTTATTCCTTACGCCCTCTACCCTACACCTTTCACCTTCTTCTACCTTCTTAAAGCCGGCAACGGCAGATCCCGCTTAAGCATAGCATCGCGGTTTGCCATTTCCCATGCGGTATAGAACACCAGTTGGGCACGCTTGGCCATCAGCGGGTAGTTGATCTTGTCAGGGGTATCGCCGGGGCGGTGGTAGTCCGCATGTGTTCCGTTAAAGTAAAAGATGATGGGCACCCCGTTCTTTGCGAAATTATAGTGGTCGCTGCGGTAGTAGATCATCATGGGATCGCCTGGATCGTTGAACTTATAATCGAGTTCCAGCTTCGTATATTTTTTATTGGCCTGCTCGCTGATGACACGCAGGTCGGAACTGAGCTTGTCATCGCCTACCACGTACACGTAATTGGTGGAGTCACCCCGCGTACGATTGGGGTCGCTGCGGCCGATCATATCTATGTTCAGGTCGGCAGTGGTCTTACCCATGGGGTAGATGGGATGAGCAGCGTAATATTCGGAGCCCAGCAGTCCTTTTTCCTCACCGCTTACGGTCATGAACACGATGCTCCTGCGCGGGCTTCTTCCTTCTTTTTTTGCTTTAGCGAAAGCTTCCGCCATTTCAATCACGCTCACGGTTCCTGAGCCGTCGTCATCGGCGCCGTAGTTAATGACCGAATCGCCACGCTTGCCGAGGTGGTCGTGGTGGGCGGTAACAAAGAGGTATTCATCCTTCAGATCGGTGCCGGGGAGCAGGCCCAGCACATTGCTGGTCTGTACGGGCAGGCTGGTTTTCCTCATGCCAAGCAATACCTGTGCGGGAATGGTATGTACGCTCTTTGCCTTTTTCAGGTTCTCATAATTATCCTTCATGATGGCGCGGGCCACATTCTCGGAGATAGAGAACTGCTGAGGCATTACGATTCTTCTGAACGTGTTTACAGATAGGCCGCCTTTGCGGTTCGCGGGGGCAGTTCTGGGGAAGTCGGTAGAGATAAAAAGTATCGCAGCCACTCCCTTATTGTTCAGGTACTGCGTGTTGTTGTTGTTGTTGTTACCCGGAGAACGATGTATTATCACCAGCTTGCCCGCCAGGTTGGCTGTCCTTGCCGAATCGATAGCATCGGCCGAAATAAATACTGCTTCGCTGAAGCGCATGGTGGCTTCTATGTTCTGGCTCACCGGTACATTGAAGTCCCTGTCAAGCTCGTACCCTTGTCCGTTCACTTCCAGGGTAGCATTCAGCAGGGAATCCTGGTAAAGATTATAGAACTGGTGGTAGCTGTCGCCGTTGCCGGGCTGCAGGCCAATGCGCTTGAATTCGTTCTCTATATAAGCGGCGGCCTTTCGCTCGCCTTCAGTGCCGGTTTCGCGGCCGCCCATTTCCTTGGAGGCTATGATGTACAGATGCCTTTTAAGGTCATCTGCCGAAATGGTCTTTGCATAGCTTTCCGGTTTCGCAGGCTTCTGTGCAAGGCCGGTGAGGGCGCCGGACAGAAGCGCCAGGAGAAATAATTGTTTCATTAAACGGAATTTGAATTGATTGAAAATCTAAACGCAGGCGATCTTGTTCACACGGTTCTCGTGGCGTCCGCCTTCAAAGGGAGTTTCCAGGAACACGTTCACCATCTTCTCCGCCAGTTCTTTATCCACGAAGCGGGCGGGAATGCAGATGATGTTGGCATTGTTGTGCTGGCGGGCCAGTGCGGCTACATCGGCATTCCAGCAAAGCGCAGCCCTGATGCCCTGGTGCTTGTTGGCGGTAATGGCCACTCCATTGGCGCTGCCGCAGATAAGGATACCTGCCCCGGCCCCGCCCTCCTCAACAGCACTGGCGGTAGGATGGGCAAAATCGGGATAGTCCACGGAATCGGAGCTGTGGGTACCGAAATCCTTTACTTCCACACCCTTTTTCTTAAGCAGCTCAATAATAAATTGCTTGTATTCATAGCCTGCATGATCGGCTCCAACAGCCACGGGTTTTGACAGGTCGAAATTCGCTTGCATTTACGGTTGTTTTAGCAAAAGTACGGAAGGTGAATGGTCAATGGTGAATTCGTCAATCGTGAATCGTCAATCGTGAATGGTCGTTTATTCCGTGCAAGAGGAATCAGGTATTAGGATTCCAGGGAACCACGAAGACACAAGGACGCACGAAGGGAAGTAGGTGGAAAGATTGTAATCCAGGTCACTTCTCGTATCTCTTTGTGACCTTCGTGTCTTTGAGCCTTCGTGGTTACGCCTAATTCGTCTTCCACCATAAACGACCCATTCACGATTGACGATTGACGATTGACGAATTCACCATTCACCCCCTAGCTCCACTCTTCCTCTTCCTTCGCCTGCTCTCTCTGCACCCGGGCGCAGAGCCAGATGCTGATTTCGTAGAGGAGGAGAAGCGGGAAAGAGATGATCACCTGGCTGATGACGTCGGGAGGAGAGATGGCGCCGCCGATGATGAAGATGATGACGATGGCGTATTTACGCATCTTTCTCAGGTAAGATGTAGTAACGATTCCAACCTTGGCAAGAAAAAATAAAACCAGGGGCAGTTGAAAGGCTATGCCGGTGCCCAGGATAAGCGGGACAAGCGTATCGATATAGCTGGTGATCGTCCACCGGTTTTCAATGTTGTCGGCAAGCTGGAAATTGGCAAAGAAGTTAACCGTGTAAGGCGCAATCACGAAGTAGCCGAAGAACACCCCGCTGAAGAAAAGCAGCGACACCCAGAAGATTACGCCGCGGGTCTTGTTCAGCTCCTTCCTGGTAAGTCCCGGCTTGATAAAGCTCCAGAATTCCCAGAACACATAAGGAAAGGAAATGATCAGCCCTCCCACAAAAACCACCGTAAAGAACATGCTGAACTGGCCTCCCACTACCGTGTTCTGCAGGCCGATCTTGATGCCGTCCATGCACAGGGCTTCGCCCAGCGCCAGGCTCTTTCCCGCACGGCAAAGAAGGCCGTAAGTAGGGAAATCGCCACGGGTGGGACCCAGGATCACCTGTTCAATAAAAAAAGTGTTGTAAATGCCTACGATGATCGCGCCTACGGCTACTGCCAGGGCGCTCCGGAACAAATGGCCCCGCAGCACCTCCAGGTGGTCAACGAACGACATTTCCGCCCGGTCATCCTTGTTCCTTTTAAATATTCCGAAAGCCATTGCTGTTGAAGTGCGGCAAAGATAGAGGAAGTCTCCCGACCGGAGACAACCGATGACCGATAACCGTCAAAGGACAACCGATAATCAATGCGATCATCGCATGCCGCCTCATGCTTGTAGCTGCGTATTGCTCAACAGCCAAACCGGGAAATAGTTCAAACGAGGAAAGTTCGGCCTGATAAAGCTCAGCGGTGGTTTCTTATCGGTCATCGGTTATACAAAAAGAAAAGCCGGCTCAAGAGCCGGCTTTTCTTTTTGGGAACAAAATCCTATTTCACTTCTAAAGCATTATTGATAATGAAAACAATACCGGCGCGGTGTGCCTTTGTTTCTTCGGTGGTGGAAACGGCTGTGGCCATCTGGGTCCTGATCTTCCTCAGGGTATTCAGGGCTGCAGCTTTGGATACGTCGTCATACATCTGCATTTTGGGATCTACGATGGAGGCGAGGGCCTTCACATAGGCGTTTTGCAGGTACTGGCGGTGCACGTTCACATTCGTTTTCAGGTCGGCGGCGAAGATGCCTTTTGTGAGGTCATTCAGCACGTCGGCGGCGCTGTACTGGTTGCCGTACAGGCGGCTGTTGGTGATGCGCTGCATGGTTACCGGGTGCAGGATGTGCGCAAGGGCGCTGGTCTGGCTGCTCAGGATAACAGACGTCACTTTATAGTCATCACCGACAGGGCTTTGGCTGAAGCCGCGGCGCTGGGGCTGCAGGTAAGGATATACCTGGGCATCGGTGGTGAAAGCTTCGGGAGAAAATACATATTTGTTCAGCATGTCGATAGCCCTCTTCTGCTGTGCCAGCGAAACAGGGGTGAAAGGCTTGTTTCCTGAATTTTGCTCGGGGAAGCTTCTGTCCACGAAAACACCACCCACATAGCGGCTTATGGCGGCAATCATGTCGTAGCGCTGGCCCTGCAGGGTACCATAACGGCTACGCAGCTCGGCATAAGATTGCCCGGGCTTGGTGTATTTAGATACAAGCTTGCCCATCAGGTTGTTCACCAGCTTGAACCTGTCTTCGGCGTAGCCTATGGCATCGGAAGTAAGGTCATTCACGTTTACGCGGGGGTCCATAGCCTTGCCCGGAGAACGCATGTCGTCGCCGTCATTACCAAAGGCCAGCTT
>DASWNB010000093.1:0-3929 GCA_036399455.1 Flavisolibacter sp.
CCGATAACCGATGACCGATGACCGATTATCGGGAATAAGTGATTATCGGTTGTCTCTCTTCGGTCATCGGTGATCGGTTATCGGCTATCGAGTCAGCTTCTTACACGAAATGACAGCCCGAAATCCTCTGAAATGCAGTTCTGTCAGGCATTTCAGCCCCGGTACACGGTTTGACAAACAGCTTATCGTACGCAGAAAATTTATATAACCCTAAATAATACTATCATGACACAGCTACGTTTTAAGAGCCATCCCGCACAAAGGTCTTTTAACAATTTGGTTGACCACTTCTTTAATGATTATCCGTCTATGTATCGTGCCGGCCAGGATTCCAGGCAACTTACTCCGGTAAATGTTAAAGAATCAGAAAATAGCTATATGCTGGAAGTAGTGGCACCAGGTTTGAATAAAGAAGACTTCCGCATCGACCTGGACAAGCAAACGCTCACGATCTCTGCCGAGAAGAAGGCCGAAGCAGAAGACAAAAGCAGCAGGCATATTCGTACAGAATATAAATTCCAGTCCTTCAAGCGCTCTTTTACAATCAATGAAAAGATAGACACCGAGAACATCAGCGCACAATATGTTAATGGTGTCCTGGCATTAAACCTTCCGAAGAAGGTTGAAGTCAAAGCAGCCGTCAAACAGATATCAGTACAGTAACTACATAAATTTTTTCTCATAAGCAGTTGGTTTTGGTTTATAAAACCCTCCGTTTCCACGGAGGGTTTTTTTATTAGATTACCGATTGGCGACAACGGATGACCGAACTCTTATCCTTCGGTCATCGGTTGTCGGTTATCGCTTATCGGTTATCTTGCATCCCCAACGCTCCATCTTCCTTCACATGAGAAAACTTTGTTGCGCCCTTCTCCTGAGCCTGGCCGTTCTGTTTGCCCCTGCGCAGGATTCCCTTCAGGCCTATCATCCCGATTCCTCGCTCAGGATCGTTAACGTCAACCCGTTTTTTACGCTGCACGTGGACTCCATGCTGAGCTACCAGCTCCAGATCAACAAGAACCCGGAGGATTATTTCTGGTACCTCAGGAACTCACCTGTGGGCCTGCGCATCAACAAGGATAACGGGTTGATGACCTTCAAGGCAGACAAGGCCTATTTCCTTTCCGGCAAGCTCAAATACGACGTGAACTACAAGGTGACCGTAGGCGTGCAGAACCTGAACGACCCGAAGGAGAAGATGGACACCACTTTTGCCATAGTGTTTTACAATACGGACATCATTCCCTCGCGGGTGAAGCCCACCGTCAGCGGCACTGTTGTTGTGGAGGAAGGCCAGGCGATCAGCTTCCGGGTGATGTGCGAAACCGGCAGCTTCCCCATAGAAAATATTCTAACCATCACCAGCTCTCCTATCCTGGAATACTCGCCCGTGCAGCAGTGCGGCGACCTCTTTACCTGGACTCCGTCTTACGACGTGGCAAGGGACTCGGACACCAACAGGCAAAAGATCGTTAACGTTTCTTTTATCGGAGCAAACAAGTTCGGCGTAAGGGATACAGCCGTTATCAGGATAGTGGTCCGCGATGCGCTGAATTATCCTCTTGCCCTTGAAGAGCACCGCATGAGCGTTAAGAACGTTGAAAGCTATGTGTTGAAGCTTAAGTACACCTTCCTTTATCTCGACAAGCGGCTGAAGCGTACCCGTAACGTCCGCACCACCTTCGACCTCACATCCGCAACCACCTCCCTCACCGGCACCATACTGTCAACTTCCAGCCAGGAGGATTCAAAAAGGATGGGACAGATACTTCCGAGCGTGGGTCTTGCCCTGGTGCCCATCAAGGAAGCTTCCGCTCCCAGCAAGGTGGTTGACCAGAATCAAGCTACGCTGATCCGCAGCTCCATTAAAAGACTGGAATACATTATCAGGGACAACCTTCTCATCGGCGACAAAGACCCCGAGATCACCCGCAAAACCGCCAAGCTGAAAGATGAGCTGAAGCAGGTGCAGGTCCAGCTCATAGACGTTCCCATAGAACTCACCAACGACCTCACGGAAGAGGAACTGAACCGTTACTTCAACAGCCCCCAGGTGAATAAAAAGTACCGGCTGAAGGGAAGATGAGGGAGAAAGTTTCGAGTGGTTAGCTGCGAGTTGCGAGGCATTGCTTTTCCAATAAACTTCAAAGATTACCGTCAGGACGTCAGGAAGCGGGAAGGTATAAAATGAAGCAAGGATGAAGCAATCTACCTTATAGCTTAGATATAGGATAGATATAGCTAAGAACTTGCATTCTCAACCTCTTTCAGTCCTTGCATTGTGACGCACTGGCAGTTAGTTCTTGAGGTGTTTAAAGAAAATACCCACAGAAGGGCACCACTCGAAGCTCACAGCTAACCACTCGCAGCCTCCCTACTTACATCCTTCCTTTCTCCTCGTATCGATCAGGTACTGGATTTTCCATTCGCCGTTGATGCGCACGAGCTGGAAGGAGTTGACGCCGCAGTGGCTGAGTTTGTCGTCCACATAGAACTGGTAGGGAGTCCAGGCAATGGCGAGGTTATCGTCTATACGCACGAGGTCGTAGGTGATGCGCTCGTCCAGGATTTGGGTGCGGGGCCTGCCGATAGATGTTACAAAGTTGCTTACCTCTTCCGTACGGACCACCACCTTGCCTTCCTTGTTTTTGAGCACGGTCTGGAGAATGGCGCCCGGTGCAAAGGCGGAGCGGAGCATGGCTGTATCCGACTTGCGCATGCCATCAAAAAGGGCGGTAATAGGCTGTTTTACACGGTCTTCTTCGGTTTGTGCAGAGGCGGTAAGATTAAAGAATGTTAATATCAGCAGGAGCTTCTTCATACACAATTTTTTAAGAGTTTCTGGATACATATTTGATCCATTAAGCTAAACACTAAGTACATGAAACGTTTCAATTTTTTATCAGTGGCGGTTATCGCTTTATTGATGGTAACTGCAGTGAGTTGCACTACGGTGGGAAGCGCTTCAGATGAGGGATATGCAAACGAGCCTCGCAGAAGGGTTTACATGAACAACTCTGCATACGGCCAGGAAGTTTACCTTGTCAGAGATCCTCATACGGGCAGACTTTACCAGGTGGTTCCTTACGGACAGGACCCGTTCTCTCCTTATAATTCCTGGAATTATAGCTACGGCAACGGCTATGGCAACCGTGGCGGCTACGGATATGGTTACCCCAGCCGTGGTAATTCCCGTCCCGGCAACACTACTGCCCAGCCCGAGAATAAGGATAAGATCAACGAAGCTAAAAGAAGACTCAAAGGGGAATAAGCGGTAAGCAACTTACGATCTTGAGGCTGTCCCTGTGGGCGGCCTTTTTTATTGCAGACCGATGAGCGACAAACGACAACCGATGACCGACAACCGATGACCGATAAGAGAAAACAGCAAACGGTTATCCTCCGGTTATCGGTTGTCTCTTATCGGTTATCCTACTTAATATATCCCAATATCTTCAGCATGCTCTGCGCCGATTGTTCCTTGGCGTAAACCCAGTCCACCAGCTTGCCGTTTTTGTCGTGTTCGATGATGATGTGTTTGGGTGAGGGGATCAGGCAGTGCTTTATGCCGCCGTAGCCGCTGATCTGGTCCTGGTAAGCACCGGTATGAAAGAAGCCCACGTAGAGGGGCTCCTCGCCGTTGGCCTTGGGCAGGAACACTTCGTTGATGTGCTCTTCCGAATCGTAATAATCGTGGCTGTCGCAGGTGATGCCGCCCAATACCACGCGTTGGTATTCCTGGTCCCACTTGTTGATGGGCAGCATAAGGAACTTCTCGCCTATGCCCCAGGTATCGGGGAGAGTAGTAATGAAAGAAGAATCGATCATGTACCAGGTTTCGCGGTCGTTCTGCGCCTTGGTACCGATGACACTGTATATGTGCGCCATGCTCTCTCCTACCGTATAGCTGCCGAATTCGGTGAAGATGT
>DASWNB010000094.1:0-7242 GCA_036399455.1 Flavisolibacter sp.
TATTATGCCCTCCGCGACCTGTTCAACATAAATGTGCCCGGGTTAAGGTTCATCAACTCATTTGGATTGTTCGTAGCCATTGCCTTCCTCGTAGCGGCCGCCTTCCTGGCCCGCGAGCTGCGCCGGAAGAGCAGGCAGGGATTGTTCCAGCCCACTGAAATGAAGATCACCGTAGGCCAGCCCGCCACCACGAGCGAGCTGCTGGTCAACTTCCTGCTGGGCTTTCTGCTGGGTTATAAGATATTGGCGCTGTTCTTTACCAGCACCTCAGCCACCCAGGACCCGCAGACCTTTATCTTCTCCACCATGGGTAACTGGCCGATGGGCATTGGCCTGGGCCTGCTGTTCGCCTTCCTTAAATGGAGGGAAAAGAAAAAGCACCAACTGGCAAAGCCGGAGGAAAGGACGGTGAGGCTGTGGCCGCACGACAGGGTGGGGGAGTTCACCATCATTGCACTCATCTTTGGCCTGGCGGGCGCCAAGCTCTTCGATATTTTCGAAAACTGGAATGCTTTCCTGCAAAGGCCCGCTGCCTATATATTCTCCGGCGGCGGACTTACCTTTTATGGAGGGCTGATCTGTGCTGCCCTGGCTATTATATGGTATGCCCGCAAGCACAAGATCTCGGTGCCGCACCTGGCTGATGCCATGGCGCCTGCTCTTATGATCGCCTACGCTATCGGCCGCATCGGCTGCCAGGTAGCGGGTGATGGCGATTGGGGCATTTACAACAGCGCCTATGCTTCTACGCCCGATGGTAAAGTGGTGCTGGCCCAGCCCGGCCAGTTTGCCCAGACCGTACAGGCCAATGCCCGCTATTTCAGTGATTTTTTGATGGAAGCCAGGCTGGACAGCATTCCGCACCGTACCATACAAAAGCCTTCCGCACTCGGCTTCCTGCCCGACTGGATGTTTGCCTATAACTATCCCCACAATGTGAACGAGGCAGGCGTAAAGCTGGCTGGCTGTAATGAAAAGTATTGCTCGCATCTGCCCACACCGGTATTTCCCACGCCTTTTTACGAAACGGTGATCTGCCTGCTGCTGTTTGCATTGCTGTGGAGCCTGAGGCGAAAGCTGAAAGTCCCCGGAACTCTCTTTGCCTTATACCTGATACTCAATGGCATAGAACGCTTCCTGATTGAAAAGATAAGGGTGAACAACCGCATGGACTTCCTTGGGATGCATCCCAGCCAGGCCGAAGTAATCGCATTGGGACTGGTGCTGGTTGGTATCGGGTTATGGATTTTCCTCCGGCAAAAATATCAGGCCAGGGCCCAAAAAATGTGAATAACTTCCTTTCCTCCACGCTTTATATCTTTTGAAAACCTTAACTGGTCAATATTCCGTTAAAATCGGTGTAGTATGGTTTTTGTAGATAAGAATAGTCGCTGAATCATTATGAGGTTTAAAGTTTGCAGCTTATTTTTGCAGATAGTCCCGGACGGTTTACGGTTTTAACTATCCATTTGCAACACTCTGCAAACAGCGACTGTCAAGTTATTTATTCATCTATAATTCAAGGATTTATTTATGAGGCAGCTTAAAATTGCTACCCAGATCACTAACAGGGATTCTCAGGCTGTGGAGAAGTACCTTCAGGAGATCTCTAAGATTCCCATGATCACTCCCGAAGAGGAAACTACACTGGCCCAGAGGATCAAAATGGGGGATCAGAGAGCTTTAGATAAACTTGTTCAGGCTAACCTGCGCTTCGTTGTGTCGGTAGCCAAGCAGTACCAGCACCAGGGCTTATCGCTGAGCGATCTGATCAACGAGGGTAACCTCGGTCTGATTAAGGCTGCACAGCGCTTCGATGAAACAAAGGGCTTTAAATTCATTTCATACGCTGTATGGTGGATCCGCCAGTCCATTCTCCAGGCTTTGGCAGAACAGGGCCGCCTGGTTCGTTTGCCTCAGAACAAGATCGGAACTTACAATAAAGCCAACAAGGCTTACATGGCTTTCGAGCAGGAGCACGAACGAGAGCCGAGTACCGAAGAACTGGCTGAAATACTGGAAATGAGCGAAACAGAGATCAACAATATCTTCCAGAGCAATACCCGCCACACCTCACTCGATGCCCCCGTGCACGAGGCTGAAGATGTAGCCATGGGCGACCTCCTGGAAGGCAGCGATGATACGGATGATGACGTGATGAAAGATTCGCTCAGGGCAGAGATCCGCCGCGTGCTGAAATCACTCAGTCCCCGGGAAGCCGAGATCGTGAACGCCTATTTCGGGCTGGACGGCGAGAACGGCACTACCATCGAGCAGATCGGGCAGAAGTACGACCTGACGAAGGAAAGGATCCGCCAGATCAAGGAAAGAGCTATCAAGCGCCTGCAGAAAGCACGCTACAGCAATGCCCTTAAGGCATATTTGGGATAAACAAACGTAAGGCCGCCAATGCCGGTAACTGCCGGACAGGCCTTCCGATAAATAGCAAATTGATGGGTTTATAAACAGCCCTGGTTCTTTTGAATCAGGGCTGTTTTGTTTTGTACCTTTGCGCCGATGAAAAACAGCTTTGTCCTTTACGTACTCCTCCTGGCCCTTGCCGCGCTGCAAGGCTGCGAGAGGGACGTGGACTTTGACCTGGACGACAGCCCGCCCAAGCTGGTCATAGAAGCCACCATCGAGAACGACCAGCCGCCCATAGTTATTCTTACCCGTTCCCTTAACTACTTTTCCAGGATCGACCCGCAGATACTGAGTCAAAGCTTTGTGCGCAATGCGGATGTGTTCGTGTCCAACGGCACGCTGACCCACAAGCTGAAGGAATACTCCCTGACCACCGGCCCTGGTTATGTCATTTATTATTATTCCATTGACTCATCCAACCTGGCTACCGCGTTTACGGGAAAGCTTAACAGCTCTTATTCGCTTCGGGTAGTGGCGGAAGGAAGCGAGTACACGGCTGCCACCACCATTCCCAACATCACCCGGCGTATTGATTCGCTCTGGTGGAAGCCCGCACCCGCGGTTGTGGATTCCAACAAGGCATTGGTAATGGTGCGTGCCACCGACCCGGCCGGCTTTGGCGATTACATCCGCTACATGACCAGCCGCAACGGAGGACCCTTTTACCCGCCCTTCAACTCTGTTTTCGACGACCTGTTTATCGACGGCACCACCTACGAGCTCCAGATAGAGCAGGGCATCGACCGGAATGCAGAACGCGAGGAGGGAGAGAATCTTTTCAACCGCGGTGATACCATCCGGTTCAAGACCAGCAACATAGATAAGGCCACCTACGACTTCTGGCGCACGATGGAGTTTTCCTATGCCTCCATAGGCAACCCCTTCTCTTCGCCCGTAAAGGTGCTGAGTAATGTCAAGGGAAATGCGTTGGGATATTTTGGAGGGTATGCTTCGCAGTATCATACGTTGGTGATTAGATAGGAAGCTGCGAGTTGTGAGAGGATGACCGATAAGCGACGACCGACCACCGAAGGTTACGACTTGAGACTTCAGACTTAAGGCTTACTACTTGAACTTACGGCTCCGGACTGTGGACAACTCACTAACCTAGCCCATCAACAACAACCACATAACAATTAATTTCGCGCAACAAGTTTAGAGAACATGGATAAAAACCAAGCAGAAAGAGTCAGTTGTTTAATCATAGGATCCGGACCGGCGGGCTATACCGCTGCGGTTTATGCGGCACGCGCCAACCTGAAGCCCATGCTTTACCAGGGCATCCAACCCGGCGGGCAGCTTACCATCACTACCGAGGTGGAGAACTATCCCGGCTTCCCCGACGGTATCCAGGGACCCGAGTTGATGATCCATTTTGAAAAGCAGGCCCAGCGCATGGGCGCCGACCTTCGATACGGACTGGCTACCAAGGTTGATTTCTCCTCCCAGCCTTATAAAGTGTGGATAGATGAAGAAAAGCTCATCGAAGCCGATTCGGTGATCATTGCCACCGGCGCCTCCGCCAAATGGCTGAATATTGAAAGCGAGCAAAGGCTGAACGGCTACGGCGTAAGCGCCTGCGCTGTTTGCGACGGATTTTTCTTCCGGGGCAAGGAAGTAGCCATAGTAGGTGCGGGTGATACGGCCGCCGAAGAAGCCCTGTACCTGTCCAAACTCTGCTCCACCGTGCACATGCTGGTCCGCCGCGACGAGATGCGTGCCAGCAAGGTGATGCAGGAAAGGGTGAAGAATACCCCCAACATTAAGATCTACTGGAACACCGAAACCGACGAGATACTGGGGGAAAAGACCGTTGAAGGCGTCCGTATACGCAACCGCACCAGCAACGAAACCACAGACATTCCCATCAGGGGCTTCTTCGTAGCTATCGGGCACACCCCCAATTCAGACATCTTCAAAGGCTGGCTGGATATGGACGAGGCAGGATACATTAAAACCATCCCCGGCACGGCCAAAACCAACGTGGAAGGCGTCTTCGCCGCAGGCGACGTACAGGATAAGATCTATCGCCAGGCCGTAACCGCCGCCGGCAGCGGCTGCATGGCTGCGTTGGACGCGGAGAGGTATTTGTCGGAGAAGGGAATACACTAGAGAGAAGCTGTTGGCTGATAGCTTTTAGCTGTCAGCCAACAGCCGTAAGTCATAAATCCTAAACCTTAAGCCAATAGTTTCACGCCAATAGCCATTCGCTACCGGCAAACAGCTATCAGCTAACAGCTATCAGCCAACAGCTTTTACAATGTCCCGTTTCACTATAGAGTTAACGTCGCTTCGCTTCTTCGCTCACCATGGGCTGTATGCCGAGGAGCAGCTTACGGGTAATGAGTTTGAGGTGGACCTGTGGATGGAATGCAGGGCGCCGGAGCAGGTGGTTTCTTCATTGGAGGAGACCATCAATTATGGGGAAGCTTACGAGGTGGTGAAAGAGGAGTTTGGTCGGCCGACGCCTTTGCTGGAAACGCTGGCCATGAGGATTGCAGACAGCCTCCAGGAGCGGTTTACCCTGGTTGAAAAGATCACCATCCGCATACGGAAGCTTCATCCCCCGATCATTGGCTTTACCGGCTCGGTAGCAGTGACCTACAGCCGCGAGATCAGATAACGGTGGAATACCATCTCTTGCTCCGCACATACCACAACGACATCACGTACAGCAGCCCCCAATACATCAGTTCCGAAGCCCATCCCCAGAATACGGACATCTGCTCCACCTCCAGCACCACGTACACATAAATGCCATAAAACACGATCGCCACCAGCTCGATAAGAAAGGTCATGCGGCTGTTGCCCGTTCCCGTAACCGCATTCAGCCAGATGCTTCCCTGTGATACTAAAAGGATCGTAAAGGACACCAGGCGCACCACGGGAATGCCTTCGGTAATAAACCGCTCATCGGCCCGGAACAGCGACAGGTAAAAGCCGGGGAAGATGTTCAGCGTAAGGCAGACCAGCACTGATACCGCAAAGCTCAGTCTTGCAATCTTGCCGATAAGCAGCAGCACTTCCTCTCTTCGCCCCTGCCCGATAACATTGCTCACCATGCTGTTGGTGGTGGAGGCAAAAGCCCAGATCAGCACCCCGAAAAAAGCAAAGATGGTACGCATGGTGGTGGAAATGGCCAGGCCCGTCTGGCTGGCGTTCCGGGCAATAAGCATATAAAAGAAGAACCAGGATAACACACTTATGCCGTGCTGGAAAATGAGCGGACCGGAAAGCTTCAGAATTTGTCCCGTTACCGGCCTGTTGAACCTGATGCGGCTGAACAGGGAATAGGTTCTGGTAATGCCTTTTGCGTGGAGGACCAGGTAAATGACAAACATGCCCGTGAACTCGGCAATCAGGGAAGCCACCGCCGCACCGTTAAACCCCAGCGCCGGGAAACCCAATGCACCGTAAATAAGCACGTAATCAAAAAAGATATTGGCGGCAGCTTCCGCCAGCGTGCCCGCCACCAGGTAGCGGCTCTGGTTGATGCCTACCAGCAGGGCGTTCCGCATCTGGTAAACGTAAAGGAACAGCAGCCCGAAGATCCTGATGTTCAGAAAGCTGATAACCGGCTCGTAGGTGGCGGCAGGAAGCGTAAGCCGGAAGACGGCCGGCGCCACCAGCAGCGTGAACAGGATACCCACCGCGGCAATGCTCATCGAAACAAGAATGCCTTGCCCAAACAGCTTGCCGATCTCCTCAGGACGGTTCTCCCCGGCCCTCCGGGAGATAAGCGCCTGCAGGCCGTTGTTCAACCCAAACCCTACGCCTGCAAAGATGAGGTAATACACTCCCGTGATGCTGGCAATGGCCAGTGCCTCTTCGCTCAGGTGCCCCAGGAAGATGTTGTTGATGATCAGGTTGATCTGCGGTACCAGCAAGGCCAGGCTGATCGGCAGCGCAATCTTCCATATCTGCCTGTAAGAAATCTGTACCTGTAAACCCTGGGTCATAGCGGCTGCAAGATAGGAAGTCCACGGTCCACAGACGAGTCATTTAGGTGGAAGGCTCTGGCGGTAGTCCGAAGCCGTAAGCTGTAAGTCTTAACCGGATGATCTCTGATTCTGCCTTTGGACGTAGGACTTGGAACTTACTACTTGAGACTCGTCTGTGGACCGTGGACTGTGGACTCCTATCTTTGTAAAAACCTCGAAATCTTGAAAACCCTGTTTCATATTGGGCCGGAAGAGCGGCAGGAAGGACCGCTTTTAATGGAAGTAGGTACGGATCACTGCACCTACGCCTTCCTCTCTTCCGACCGCAGGAGCATCACCCAACTCAAATACATCGGCTTCGACCCGTTCAATGCTGCCGAAGCCCTTCAATCTATAATGGACCAACTGGGACAGCCGGGTAGTGATGTGGCTATATCATCCGCCTTCCCGCAGGCTTTGCTGGTGCCCCAACGCATCTACCAGGAAAACGATCATTCGCTGCTGGACCTGGTGTACGATGCGCAGGCGCAGCAGTACTACCACGACTCCATTCCCGAATGGCAGATGGTGAACGTTTACGGCATCCCGCAGCCTGTCTTTGAAGCACTGTCGCGGCATTTTACTTCAGCCCGCTTTTACCATGTCTATACCACCACGCTGAAAGTCTATAACGGTTTCATGGCGGAGAACCAGGTGTCGGTGCACTTTACCACACGCGAATTCAGGGTGATGGTGAAGAAAGGACAGCAGGTGCACCTGGCGCAAACCTACCAGTACACCACGCCGCTGGATGTGGTGTATTACCTCCTGAAGATCTGTTACGAATTTGCCCTGGAACAGTCGGAGGTAACGATCATACTTTCAGGACTGGTAGAGA
>DASWNB010000095.1:0-7440 GCA_036399455.1 Flavisolibacter sp.
CCGCTTCACGGTGAGAGACAACCATGCCGGCGGCGGAAACAACAGGAGCGATGACCTGGTGGTGACTGTTTCCGGTACTACCGGGCCCTTTGCCGTAACAGCACCCAATACTGCCGTAAGCTGGCCCGTGGGTTCAACGCAGACTGTCACCTGGAGCGTGAACGGAACCAATGGCGCCCCGGTAAACTGCGCCAGTGTAGCCATCCTGTTGTCCACCGACGGTGGCAATACCTTTCCCATCACACTGGTGGCCAACACTTCGAACGACGGTTCGGAAACCATCACTGTTCCCAACCACCAGTCCACGCAGTGCCGCATCAGGGTACAGGCCGTAGGTAATATCTTCTTTGATATTTCCAATGTCAACTTCACCATCAATGTACCTCCCTGCGCCCTGCCTGCGCCTACAGGCGTTGGCACCGCAAGCGACGTATCGCAACTGACGTGGAATGCAGTGAGCGGTGCAACAGCTTATGTGGTGGTCATCAACACCACGCAGAACGGCGTTACCACTACCACCACGCACAATACTCCCACCAACAGCCTGACCTTCTGCGCACAGCCGGGCGACCAGATTTCGTACCAGGTGTATGCCGTGTGCAGCAACCAGGGTCTTGGCACCGCCAGCAGTCCTTACTCCTATACTTTCGCAGCGCCCAGCGGTGTGGCTACCAACCTTACGGGTACTATTCACTGGCCCGGCTCGTATTATGGCTATTACCTGAACTTCACGCCTGTTCCCGGTGTTACTTCCTACCTGATGGATTGGTTCAACGTGAGCACCAACACTATGGTCACCACCAACTACCCCATCACGTACACGGGCACTAACGGCAGCGGTAATTTCTTCTACTACTTCTCGGCCGGCTATACTTACAAATACCGCTTAAGGATCAACAACCCCTGCGGTACCGGTACATACTCGGCCTGGTCGGTCGACCTGCTGCCCCCCGGCGCCACCTGCTCTTCCGGTCCTATTGCCAGCACGCTTACGCAATCGAGAGGCTGCGGAAGCTCGGGCCCCTGTTCGTACACCAACCTCAGTTGGCCGGCCATCAGCGGCGCTACGCAATACCAGGTGGAGTACCTGATCTATAACGCATCAACAGGCCAGTCGCTGCCCACATCGTACACTTCTCCCACAACACCCTATACCTCTGTTTATTACGGTACGCTAAGCGGAACCGGCTGGTATATCCGTTACAGGGTAAGAGTGAACTGTGGAAGCGGTTATGGTAACTACTCGGCCTGGTCGTCGAATTTCTTCCTGCAATAGCGGGATAACCACGAAGGCGCGGAGAACGCAAGGATTCGCGAAGATGGGTTTGTGCCTTCGGCAGATGAGTTTCTCTGCGAGTGTTTATATGGCCCCTGGGATTAATCCCGGGGGCTTTTTTGTTAGTTACGAGTTATTAGCTGTGAGTTGCGGGTTGCGTTACATACGACAACATTCACGATTGACGATTCCCGATTCCCGACATTCACCATTGACCATTCACCTATTTCACCAGGAAAAACCTGTCGGCTCCGCGGAAGATGCCAAAGTATACCTCCGGCTTGCCGTTCTTATCAAGGTCGGTTATTTCAACGCTGATGGCGTCAGCGGTGATGCGGGAGGAAAATACCTGGTCGGTGATCTCGGTGAACACGCCCTTTCCATCGTTCTCCAGCACCTGCGAATAGCTGCCAAAGAGGTTGGCAACCACCACGTCAAGGTCCTTGTCGCCGTCAAGATCAGTGAAGGCCACGTCGCCGGTGTTCATATTGTTTTCACCCTTGTAGCGGGTGGCGGTCTCGTCCTTGAATATACCCTTGCCGTTGTTGATCAGTATGCGGTTGGCCTTGTCTTTATTCTTTCCAAAATCCACGTTGGAGAAGAACAGGTCAGGATTGCCGTCCTTGTCGATGTCTGCTATATCCACTTTCCTTGTCTCCTCGTTGGCTCCGGGCAGCCGTTCAGCAGTGGCATCGGTAAAAACGCCCTTGCCATCGTTCAGGTAAATCCTGTTGCCGTCCTCGTTTCCAAGCACCAGGTCAGGGTCGCCGTCTTTGTCTATATCGGCCGATTGCACGTCCTGCGTGGTGGTGTTGTCAACGGGCATGCGTGATTTGGTTTCATCGGTAAAATTTCCCTTGCCGTCATTAAGCAGGAAAAAATCCTGTCCCTGGTTTCCCATGATGATATCCAGGTCGCCGTCCTTGTCGAAGTCCGCAGCATCTACGGCGTTGGCGGTGGAGTTGAATTGGAAGCGGTCGCTGGCGTCACTGAAAACCGCCTTGCCATCATTCAGGTAATATTCGTGGATGTGGTCGTCCTCGCTTACGAAGATGATGTCCGGGTCACCATCACGGTCAAAATCGCCGAGGGCAATATCCTCGCTGTCGTGGTTTTTCTGGGGCAGCCTGCCGATGGAAGAATAGATCATTTTGCCCGTTCCGTCATTCAGCAGCAGCACGTTGGGCCTGAACTCCATGGCAATCACCATATCCGGGTCGCCATCCTTGTCCAGGTCGGCGCATTCCACGTCCATAGAGTTGAACTTCAGGTTATCGAGGGGCAGGTATTCCTGGCTTGCCTCCTGCAGGGTGATCTTGCCAAAGAATAAGCTGCCGCCGATAAGCGCAAGGCCGATAAGTGCGATTTTCATTGCTGTCGAATTATGATGATGTTATTGTCCTCAACTAAGAGAAAATCTTTTGTTCCGGGACCGGTTTTTATTTTTCAGGCTTATTGGCGGGATGTAAGGCAGATTGAATGACAGGGGATGTTGAAGGGTAGAAGGTGAAAGGCTAGAAGGAATTAGGAATTGGGGCAAGAGGCCGCTTAGCGCTGTACACCCGAAGGCAGCGGCTGTGGTGTGGTGGTGGGGCCTGATACGGATATCTTTCCATCCTTTACCTCCATGCGGTCGATGAACACTACCCGCTCGTCGCCGGTGGCCAGGGTCCTGCCGTGGTAGACGCAGAACATTTCCCTGCGATCGGGTGAATAGGCGATGCTGTTGTGACCGGTGCCGGTGACCGTACCGCCCGATGCCGTATTCTTCTGGAGGACGGGATTATCAGCAGCTTTTTTATAAGGCCCCAGCGGCGATGTGGAAGTGGCGTATCCCACCGCGTAATGCTCCCCGCCGAAATGGTTGGCGGAATACATCATGTAATAGGTGCTGTCTTTTTTGAACGTTACTGAGCCTTCGGTCCACCTGCGGTTTACCTCCCGTGCGGTAACGGACCGGCTCTCCCACTCGCTTTGTTTATCCTTCATGCTTACGGGTGGACGAAGCAGCAGTACGGGCTTGCCCTTTACGCCGGAAAAATCTGTTTTGAGCTCGATGCCATAGACCCAGCTTTCCTCGATCTTTTTGAACCAGCCTTTCTTTTTTGCCATATCCGCCACCTCGCTTTTCACGGCGTGCTTGTAGCAGCAGCGGGAGAAATAGAGATAGGCCTTACCATCGGTATCAAAGAACACGTTGGCATCGATAACAGGATAGCCCGGGTCGAACAGGGGCTTATCTGAAACATCAACAAAAGGCCCTTCGGGCTTGTCGGATACGGCTACGCCGATGCGGAAGTTTTCCAGTTCGTTTGTAGGATTATGCTTCCATTGGGCGCTGTAGAACATGTAATACTTTCCTTTCACTTCGTACACTTCAGGCGCCCAAAATGAATGAATGCCCCAGGATCTTCCTCTCTTTCCAAAATACACCTGTCCCAGCGGTTTCCAGTTCACTAGGTCCGTTGAAGTGTAAGCGGCAAATCCGTCCCTTGCTCCGCCTCCTGTGCCATACATATAGTACCGCCCGTTGGTTTGCAAAATATATGGATCACCGAATTGGACTGCGAGGGGGTTGCTGAAGGTTGTTTGTATCGTGGAGGTGTCGTTCTGGGCAATGGACTGAAAGGCCAGGCAGCCGGTGAGCAGGAAATATAGTAGGAGGTGTTTTTTCATTTTGTAAAGTTTACAAATTATTAGCTACCCAGCCGCCGGAAAAGCAGCTACGGGGTTATTTTGTTGAAAGTAATAGCTAATGCACAATATTGGGCATCCAGCGGGAACTATTACTAAGCTGGCGATTATCCGCTTAGCCTCACCGACACTAACATGTGTTAGATCACTTATCTAATCAAAGCCGACTTCTGTAATACTGTAAACTTTGTCTTTGTTTATCATTTTCTTTTTCCCGTTTTTGTCTAAAACGACATAACCACCACTATCTGTGGAAATGAGTTTTCCTTTAACCCGTATCATTCCACCGCTTTCTCCTTCATACTCAACTTCAACATCTTTTCCTATTGAAAGAGCCAATATCTCGTGCATAATTAATTTTTAAGTGATTCAATGTTTAGAGAAACACTGTGAGTTAATCGGTTTAAAAGATTTATTCTCTGTGTGCCTAAAACCAAAAAAGCAACCGCAGCAATCAAACCAATAATACCACATATTACAATTATTGTTCTATGAGATTTCAAATTCTTAATTTCAAAGAAGGCGCCGAGCCCTAGGACCAAAAAAGATAAAGCACTACCGCAAAGCATCTCTTTCTCTTGTTTGATCCGCAGGTATTCCTGTGAAAGGAATTCATTCTGAGTTCTTGATATAATAAGAATTGAGTCAACTTGATTAAAACTTTCCGAGGTGAAGCAGCCTGCAAGAAAAGTTCCTAAAAGAATTACGAACTGTCCAATAAGAAACGAGATCGTAATTGTAGGAACAGCGGCTAAAATTCCCCAGGTAGCAGTTGATGCATACGAATTAAGTGTGTGAAAAACATTAGAATCGCTGGCATCTGCAATAAAGAAAAATCCCAGGACACAGATTGCGCCTATCCCGGTAGCCCCAGCAAAGCCGTTTATTGAATCCCAAGGTATATTCATATAGTTTATTTACAAATAAGTGCGTTTTAGAGTAGCGAACAGCTTCGCTCATTTATACAAATCTCCATTCAGGTATTTTAGCCCCGAGTCAACAATAATGGTAACGATCTTTTTTCCTGGTCCCAATACACGGGCTCTTTGCATGGCCGCCCACACATTGGCACCCGAGGTGGTTCCACCAAATATGCCTTCTGTTCGGGCCAGCTTCCGTGTCGTTTCGTAAGCGTCTTCATCGGAAACGGCCATGATCTCATCGGCCAGGTCCAGCCTGCAGATGGAAGGGATGAAACCTGCGCCGATGCCTTCCAGCTTGTGCTTGCCCGATATATCGCCGCCGGAAAGTGCACGAACGTGCAGCGGCTCTATGGCTATGCAGCGGATATGGGGTATCTCTCTTTTCAACACCTCCGCATTTCCCGAAAAGCTTCCACCTGTGCCCACGCCCATGACGAATTCATCGATGTCCTTTCCAAGCACGCTGATGATTTCTTCCGCCATGCGGTGATAAGCATTCCTGTTGTCTATGTTGTTGAACTGGTCGGTCCAGAAGGTGTTGGGCTGTTTGCTCATTTCCCTTGCACGTTCTACCAGCGACGAAATCAACTGTGCCGTTATCTTGCCATTATCAGAAGGTGCTACGTCAAGCGTGGCGCCGAAGGCCCGCATGGTCTGGAGCTTTTCTTCCGCAAACGCATCCGAGGTCATGAAGTGCGCCTTGTAGCCCCTGGTGGCGCAGACCATAGCCAGCGAGCTTCCCGTGCTTCCTCCGGTATAATCAACCACCGTTCCGCCGGGTTGCAGCTCTCCCCTTCTTTCGGCTCCTTCGATCATGGACAGGGCCATACGGTCTTTCATGCTGCCGGTAAGATTGGCGCCTTCATACTTTACGTAAATATCGGCGCAGCCGGGGCCGCACATGCGTTCCAGTTTAATGAGCGGAGTATTTCCAATGGCTTTCATGTTTGCAATTTTGGCTTCACAAGTGGAAGATCCATCATCCACAAGCCTTGTCCGGCCTGCCGAGAAGGTCGGATAATATTCTGAAGCGGCAAAGAGGCGATGTGGATTTATGCGCGAAACGCTCCGGCAGCGGACGGCAAAAAGAACCGTTCAGGCGAAATCAGCCTTTGCTGCTAGGATATTATAAATATTTATACTTTCTTGTGCGCACCAAAACTGTATCCATGAAAAACTCTGTCTCTAAGTGCGGGCGCCCGCTGTTCTTTTTTGCAGCCCTCCTGTTCACCACTTTGCTCCAGGCCCAGGCGCCGGGCTATATCAACCGGCCTGCCAGCCTGCCCGCAGGCAAGGCAGTGCTCGACCCGAACAACGATACTTATACTTCCGCCAACACTTCCGGGTTTGGAATCGACGATATCGCCACGTCCGAGCTCCCCTACAAGCTGATACGCTCATTTTCGGTAGAGCCCTTCGGTGACCTGCGCCGCGGGCCAAGCCACATGTATTCCGATTTTGTGCCCGACAACGGCAGCAACGGCGTGTATTTTTATTTCAGCGGCACCGACCTGCTGTTCCGCTTCCGTCTTGGCTCGGTAATGTCAGGTTCCAAAGGGTACAGCATCCTGCTGGACACTGATGAAAAATTCGGGGCCAGCGGCGCCTCCGCCGACCCTAACTACCAGGCAGCCACTACCGGCACCAACGGTAATCCCGGATTCGAAATAGAGATCGTGCTGGAAACCAATTTCCGCATAGGCATTTACAACGTGGACGGCACCAGTTCACCGGTGCTGGTAAAATCGTATACCGCATGGCAGTCGATGTCGCAGGTGTCGCTGGCAGGCACCAACGACAACGGCGATCCTGATTTCTTCCTGGATTTCTATATTCCTTTTTCCGACCTCGCCGCCGCACCTTTCAGCCTTACCACGGCATCGAACATACGCCTGGGTGCCACTACCGTCATGTCGCCCCAGCCGGCCATCGGCGGACCCAAGTCGGACATTTACGGCGTGACCGGCGACAGCTACGAAGATTATATCGGTGCGCAGCCGGTATTCAGGTTCTCCGATTATTCTTCCGGCGGCTCCGGCATGAAGCCCATGTGCACCGCCCCGCCTGCGGTAGCCTCTCCCCTGTCCACAGGCGTACAGACCATCTCCGGAAGCTGGACCAAATCCAACCTGTCCAACATCGCCATTGCCACTATTACGGTTTATAAGAACGGCAGCTCTATCGGCACCGTGTCTAACATAAGCTCGGGATCAACCTGGAGCCTTGCGGGGATCAGCCTTACGGATGGAGACGTTATCACGGCCAAAGCGCAGGGCACGGGTGAAACCATGTGCCTGATGAGCAATTCGGTGGTGGCCAGCCTGTGCAACACATCCAACAGGCCGCCGCAGCCCGCCCTTACCTGCGCCGGCAATTACGGCAAAGGCATCTCGGGCAGCAACCTGAGCACGGGATGGAGGATTTACGTGGAGAACGTGACCCGCGGAACGATGGAAAACAGCGTGGACAACGCCGCGCAGTTCACCACTTCGGGAACATCGCCCAACATTACCTGGAACTACGCAGGCGGATGCAACGGCGGCCCCA
>DASWNB010000096.1:0-5817 GCA_036399455.1 Flavisolibacter sp.
TACCACATAGACGAAGTACGGAAGATGATGAACAAGAAAGGACTCACCACTCAAAGAGCAGCCTTTTGGTGGATGATGCGCAGCCCGGTTTATCTGGGAAAGGTGATTGTACCTGCATACAAAGACGAACCGATAATGATCGTTCCAGGCAAACACGAGCCGATCATTTCCAACCGGTTGTTCTATGAAGTGCAGGACGTACTGGAAGGCAAGAAACGAAAAGACCTGCCTGCCCAACGCTCCAAAAAGGAAGACCTGCCGCTTCGTGGATATTTAAAGTGTACCGCTTGCGGAAAGACGCTTACCGGTAGTGCCTCCAAAGGCAACGGTGGCAGGTACTTTTATTACCATTGCAAGAACGGGTGCAAGGAGCGGTTCAAGGCCACCGAAGGAAATAAATCCTTCATAAAATACCTGGAGAAGATCAGCGGTAGTGAGAAAGCCATCAATTCCTGGGAAATATTTTTTAGAGGCCATTACTTCCAGGACAACAAGGATAAAAAGATAGAAGCTGATAAAATAGGAAGAGAACTGGAACTCCTGCGCAAGCGACTGGACAATGCCCAAATGATGACCCTCGACGGCGCTTTGGATGCAGCGGAATACCATAACATCAAAGCAAAGCTGGAACCCGAAGTAGAGCGCCTGATCCGGCAGCAATCGGAACTGAATTCAAAGGAAGAGAACGTGGAAGAAATTTTAGACTATGGATTTCATTTCTTGCGGAACCTGCCGAAACTCTTTACTGGGGCCACTTTGGAAGAAAAAGCACTCATACTTGGTTCGACCTTTCCAGAAAAGTTGATTTTCAAAGATGGTGAAGTTCGAACCGCCTGCCCGGAGAGTGGTATAGCTGAATTAACCAAGCCAGTCAAGGCATTGCGGGGAAATAAAAAAGGGAGCGCAAAAATTTTTGCGCTCCCTTCCGGTAGAGTGGCCTCGACAGGAATCGAACCTGTATCTGGAGCTTCGGAGGCTCTCATACTATCCATTGTACTACGAGGCCGGGAGTTTAAGGTTTCTGGTTTGTAATTTCTTGTTTCTCGTTCTGGCAACAAACCAGAAACCATAAACAAGAAACCAGAAACTAAATCAGTCCGGGGGCATTGGCCGCGAAGATTTTCACGGCAATGGCTATCAAAACTACGCCAAAAAATTTTCGTACGGCAATCAATCCCGCAGGACCCAGCATCCGCTCGATAAATCTAAGCGATTTCAACACGACAAATATCACGATCAGGTTGGCTAAGATGGCAATAAGTATGGTGGTGGAATCGTAGTTGGCCTTGAGCGAAATGATGGTGGTAAGTGTACCCGAACCGGCAATCAGCGGGAAAGCAATGGGCACTACGGTAGCAGCCCGAACATCCTTCTCGCTTTTGAAAAATTCCAGCCCCAGCACCATTTCCAGGCCCAGGATAAAGAGGACGATGGAGCCGCCTACGGCAAAGGAGCGCACATCTACCCCCAGCAGTCTCAGGAAGGGTTCGCCGGTGAACAGGAAGAAGATCATGAACGCCCCCGAGATCAGTGTCGCCCTTGCTTCCCGTATGCCTCCCAGCTTGCTCTTCAATGATATAAGCACAGGAACGGCACCGATAATATCAATGACCGCAAACAGCGTAAAAGTAACGGTGAGTATGTTATCGACGGAGAGTTCCATGAATGCAAAAGTAGGGAGAAGGGGGGAAGGGGAAAGGTAGAAGGGTTGGAGGAATTGGGAATTGGGAATTGGGAATTGGGTGGTTGCTGGAGTTATTAACCGAAAAGCGCGCAAAGGATTGGCTCTCTGCGTCTTTTTTTCTTTGCGTCTTTGCGTGAAACCTTACGGTAGTAAGTCACAGAAATGAAAACCACTGCCCATGTACCGGCGGGAAACAACATCACCTTTTTGAAAAAAGACAGGGAAGCGGAAGAGCGGGCCGTCAAAGACAAAGGAGTGGTACTCGCCGTTTTCGCCGCAGGGATCAACAGAGGCGGGGAGGTCTTGCAGGAATTGATGATCGATAATGCGGCCGCAAAAGCTTTGATCCAGCAGGGCGCTGTTGACGCAGACTATTATGGCCCTGAAGCCTGAGCCGATGAATTGGTGCAGGAGTTCCGTAGTATCCATTTTCCAAAGCGGGAAGAGACATTCGATCCCGTCCTTCTCATACAGGCGCTGGCGGTATTCTTTTAAATCCTGCAAAAACAGGTCGCCGAAAAGGGCATGCGTAAAACCCTGCTCCTTCAGCAATTGATTGGAGCGGCTGATCTCCTGTTCATAAGCCTCCATCGAAGGCTCCGCAGGAAGCTCCACTGTATAAAGCGGCAGCCCAATCGCTTCCGCCTGCCGCTCCAGCACCTCCCTTCTCACCCCATGCATCGCTATCCGTCCCTGCTCCCCATTCACCGAAGTCACCAAAGCCGAAGGCATCAGTCCTGCCTCCGCTGCCCTGTACAGGCACCACGCAGAGTCCTTACCGCCACTCCAATTGAGAAACGCTTTCATAATTATCTAATTATTAACCGCCAGGACGCCAAGTCGCGAGAATATCACTCTACAATATCCTGGCGTCTTGGCGCCCTGGCGGTTAGTCCCTGCGAGCGCAGCGAGTATTAAAATTGGAAACGGATGCCTCCATAAGCATTAAACCGCGCAGTATTATAACCATATATGTCCGAATAGTCCTCGTCCGAGATGTTGCGAAGATCTGCGAAGAGCTTCAGGCGGTTGTTCAGGAAGCCATACTCGGCATAGAAGTTTACCACCACGTAGCTTTTCAGCGTAACGGGGACAGACTGGAAAGTTGAAGGATCGAAGTAAAGATCCTGGCGCTCGCCGGCGGCGGTGATCTGTGCGTTCAGGTAGAGGCTCTTCGTAACCTGGCTGCCCAGTGAAAGGTTCAGCAGGTTCCTGGGACGCCTGATAAGATTGAAATACGTTGTGTCTTTTCCGTTCTGCTTCGTGGTGATCTCACCGTCAACAAAAGAATACAGCACACGCACCTGCATCTTGTCGGAAATATTTGCCCTGCCGTCGATCTCAAAGCCGTGATCCTTCTGCTCATCCTGGTTGATGTACCTCGATTCAAATGTCACCGGGTCAAAGAAAAAGGCGATCGCGTCCTTGATATAACGGTTGAAGTAAACGGCTCTCAATGATACCTTCTCATCTTTCGTAAAATACTGCACGCCGCCTTCCAGGTTCAGCGAGGTTTCAGGATCCAGCTCCCGGTTGCCATAGATGGAGAAAAGCTGGTAAAGGCTGGGCGTTTTATATCCTGTCGATACATTGGCAAACAGCTTTACCTGCTTACGTATAAGATAGGAGGGATTGAAGTTGAAGGCAAAATTGCTGCCGTACTCCGAGTGGTGGTTGAAGCGTCCGCCGCCTTCCACGTTCCAGGTTTCGCTCTGGTAGTTGAGTGCAGCGTAAGCGCTTACCTGCCGCTGGCTGATGCTATCCCCCGACATCTTCGACGTGCCGTAGTTGTTCTCTGACAACTGCTCCGTAACCGAGCGCCTGAAGTCGGCGCCGGCAGTGAGCTTCCACTGGCTGAAAGGATAAACCACGAAAGCCTCTGCAAAATGCTCGTTGGCTTGGAAATCCGAAGTGTTGAACGTATAGAACCCGTTGCGGCTCAGGGTGGAATCATCGTGATAATGACGGTTGGTGCGAACGAAGTTGTACAGCACGTTCAGCCTTGCGTTGCCGATGCCTATCTCGTTGCGGATGCCGGTCTGGAGGTTTTTGATGCTGGAAGTGTAGTCCAGTTCGTCGGTAAAGGCGTCCTGGTCAAGGTCGGCCTTGTTGCGGGTATGGCGGAAGTAAGGGCTGATGCGCAGGTTGGGCGTAGCCTGTATGCCAAAGCTGGCCTGTACGCTGTTCTGCTCGAAGCCGTCGCGGTCGAACACGGCGGAGGATGCGGCGGGCGGGCGGGCTTCGGAGAAACCATCCGTTGAAAGTCCCGAGTAGCCTATGTTGTAGTCGAAGGCTTTCACCCTGCCGTTCACACCCAGGCTGGCGCGGTAGGTATTATAGCTGCCATAATGCGCCGTGCCCGAAATGCCGAAGGGTTTTGCTCCACCCTTGCGGGTGATGATGTTGATGACACCGGCAATGGCGTCGCTGCCGTAAAGGGTGCTCTGGCTGCCCTTCAGGATTTCAATACGCTCTACCTGGTCGATGGAAATGTTGCGGATGTCGAAGTTGGAGCCTGTGCCCGATGCATCGTAAACGGGAATGCCGTCAACGGTAATGAGGCTGTAATCGTACTTGGCGCCGCGGATGTAAATGTTCTTGTCCTTGCCCGGGCTGCCGGTGTAGCCGTTGATGTAGATACCTCCCTGTTCGGTGAGCACCTGGGCCAGGTCGCGGCTGCCGGCACGCTCAATGTCCTGCCGCGTGATGACGGTCACTACCTTGCCGGTCTGTGTTGTTTTACTGGAGAATTTGTTGGCGGTCACCACGACTTCGTTGAGCGTGGTTGTGTCCTGTGCCAGGACGGTGCTGCTGATAAATAAGGCAGTCACAGCGAAGATCTTTCTCATACTGTTGTGTTTTGTGACTGCTCCCGGAAAAATTTGGAAATATAAAGCCGATGGCATTTACATTCCATGCCTTTCACCCGAAAGCATCGATGATTGAATGATTGTAAAAGGCAGGTCTTCTGGCTTGGCCCGCTGTTGAAGTCTTCCCGTTCGGAAAACAGTGACGTATTTTCAACAGCCTGCGGATGTGTTCCCGCGGGACCTTACAGCTACGGGGATAGCGCCGGTCTTTCACCGGACTTCCCTTTTAATGGCGCACTGGCGCCAACCGTTTACGGGGGCAAAGATAGGGAACGTGAATCGTCAATCGTCAATCGTGAATAGGTTTACTTGTGGGGTGAAACTTTTAGGTGCAGTCTTTTTTATATACGCAAAGAGCGCAGAGCATACGCAAAGGAGCCGCAAGGAAGGAGGCGCAAACCGTAAACGACCCATTCACGATTGACGATTGACGATTCACGTTCTCGCCTTATCTTCAAAGCATGACAGAGAAACCAAAGCTCCGGTTGTTTGACCTGACCATGATCGTGGTGGGATTGGTGATTGGGATGGGTATATTTCGTACGTCGTCCGATGCGGCCAATGCGGCGATAACACCTTCCGTTTTTTTTATTGCCTGGGTAGCGGGCGGGCTGGTGGCCCTCTGCGGGGCGCTTACCTATGCCGAGATCGGCTCAAGGTTTCCTGTTACGGGCGGCTACTACAAGGTGTTCGCGGAGTGCTATCATCCTTCCATAGCTTTTGCCATCAACTGCATCATCCTTATTTCCAATGCGGCTTCCATGTCGGGCGTGGCGCTGATCGGCAGCGAATATATCTCGCAGGTCATCTTCCGCGAAGACCCCGGCACGCTTACCCGTTCGTTCATAGCCATGATACCCATCATTCTCTTTTATGGCGTGAACCTGCTGGGCCTTCGCATGAGCTCCACGGCACAGAATATACTGATGATCATCAAAATAGGAATGTTGGTGCTGCTCATCAGTTCCATCTTCTTTGTAACGGGCGGCGATAATACCGCAGCAACACCGGCAAGGGAGTTTGGCTGGAACGATTACATCAGGTCATTCGGCATAGCGCTCATCGCCGTTTCGTTTACCTACGGCGGCTACCAGCAGACCATCAACTTCGGCGACGAGGTGCACAACCCGCGAAAGACCATTCCCCGGGGCATATTTATCGGCATAATTATCATCATCACCCTTTACCTGGCGGTGAGCTATGCTTACTATAATGCCATCGGGTTTGAAAGCCTGAAGACATCCAGGGGCATAGCTTCTATCG
>DASWNB010000097.1:0-2588 GCA_036399455.1 Flavisolibacter sp.
ACCTCAAACTTCAAACCTCAAACCTCTCTGCTGTTACCTGATTTGGAAAGAACCCTACATAACGGTTGGCGGAGATACTTTCATACACGATATGCTCCGGCGCTGCGGGCTGGAGAATGCTTTTGCGGGGGAGAAACGGTACCCGCAGGTGACGCCTGAACAGGTACGGGAGGCCGGGTGCCGGGTGGTGCTGCTTTCCTCGGAGCCTTATCCCTTCCGGCAGAAGCATGTTGAAGAGTTGAGCGGGTTGCTGGGTGATGATGTAAAGATATTCCTGGCAGATGGGGAGCTGTTCAGTTGGTACGGCAGCCGCCTGCTGCAGTCGCCCCTGTATTTTGAAGGGCTCCTGCGGCAAATACATTCTATTTCCTAAATTCGATGATGCAGGAAAAGGACCAGCCCTCCCGTAAGAAGCCATTCTTTCCCGTGAAGAAGGAATTGCGTTCCTACCTGAAAACACATGGCCGCGAGATCAGCCTCCCCCTCTCCTACAACGACCTGACCAACTTTACCTACTCGCTTCCCATTAAGGACAAGGCGGGCGTGGATACGCTCTGGGAAGAGGCGCACTACGAAATGAGGGACTGGCAATACCTGAAGGAAGGACTCATCAACCTTTACGCCCTCATCAAAACCGAAGGCGACTATACCTTCAGCAAGCACCTCGACGTAGCCCGGATCGACTACTGTACCTTTGGCAATTCAAACCCCTTCCGCATCCGCATAGTAAACCGCTACAACGACAACCACGACCATTATTATATCAAGAAAGAAGACGCTTCGCGGGTGTATGGACTGGAACTGGAACACATCCTTTCGCCCAACCGCATCAGCTTTCTTACCGGCCATGACACGCTGGTGGAAGAGCACATCCCCGGGCTTCCCGGCGACGTGTTCATCAAAAACTACATCGATCTTCCCGAAACCAACAAGATCAGGCTGGCCAAGGAGTTTGTGAAGTTTAACGAGCGTTGCTTTATCCGCCTGCTGGGCGATATGCGCAGCTATAATTTCGTGGTGAATGTTTCTCCGGATATAGAAGATTACCAATACCGCATTCGTGCCATCGACTTCGACCAGCAATCTTACGAAGGACGCAGGAACCTGTACATGCCCCAGTTCTTTAAGGAGAACTACCCGCTGGTAGAGCTGTCCCTCAGGCACCTGAACAGCGAATCCATTGCCCAATACCAGGCCGAGGAAAGAACCCTCATCGCCTACCGCATGGCCGCCTCCCGCTACCGCATCATGGACCTGCTCACCATCATGTCGAAGGACCTCATTTCCACCGAAGAAAAACGAACACAGCTCAGGCACGAACTCTCCGAGCATTTCCAGAACAACTCCTTTCTCCGCTGCCGTACCATGGGCGAGCTGGTAAAAACCACCCTCCGCCACGCCCTGAGGCCGCATCTCTCCCGCATACAGCGGAATTTGGGGAAGATAACCGATTGAGGAAGGTAGAAGGTAGAAGGAATTAGGAATTAGGAATTAGGCTTCGGTCATCGGTCATCGGTTGTCGGTCATCGGTCATCGGTTGTCGCTTATCTAATCGTCTCGCAACTCGCAACTAACAACTCGCAGCCACGGCTAACACCCAACAGCTATCAACAATAGCTCTCCCGCTTGACTATTCCCCATTCACCACTATCTTTGCGGCACCCAAAAAAATATATATGGCAAAAAAAATTGCTGATTATTTAGGCGATAAGGCCGAATACCTCTTGAACCATACGTGCCAGACCATCGACAAATCCACGATTCACCTGCCCTCTCCGAACCATGTTGAAGAGATATGGGTGAACAGCAACCGCAGCAACCAGGTGCTGAGAAGCTTGCAGTCACTGCTGAACCACGGCCGCATGGGCGGCACCGGCTATTGCAGCATCTTCCCCGTTGACCAGGGCATAGAGCACAGCGGCGGCTCGGCATTTGCACCCAACCCCATCTATTTCGATCCTGAAAATATTGTTCGTCTCGCCCTTGAAGGCGGCTGCAACGGCGTAGCCTCCACTTATGGCGTGCTGGGCATCATGAGCCGCAAGTATGCGCACAAGATCCCCTTCATCGTTAAGATCAACCACAACGAATTCCTGAGCATGCCTAACAAGTTCGACCAGACCATGTTCGGTACCATCAAGAGCGCCTGGGACATGGGCGCCGTAGCCGTAGGCGCCACTATTTACTGGGGCAGCGCCGAAAGCGCCCGCCAGCTCAGGGAAGTGGCCGAAGCTTTTGAATACGCCCACCAGTTAGGCATGGCTACCATCCTGTGGTGCTATACCCGCAACAACGCATTCAAGGTAGAAGGTGTGGACTACCACACCGCCGCCGACCTTACCGGCCAGGCCAACCACTTGGGTGTTACCCTGCAGGCAGACATCATCAAGCAGAAGCTCCCCACCAACAACGGCGGCTACAACGCCACCAAGCACGGTAAAACCCACAAGCTCGTTTACGACAAGCTCACCTCCGACCACCCCATCGACCTCACCCGCTACCAGGTGCTGAACTGCTACAGCGGACGTGTAGGACTGATCAACAGCGGCGGCGAAAGCAAGGGTGAAAGCGACCTGGTGGAAGCCATC
>DASWNB010000098.1:0-6151 GCA_036399455.1 Flavisolibacter sp.
CTTTAGCTAAAAAATTATAAGTGTTTTTACTAGTTAAAGTTTAGAAGTTTCACTAATGACATTTAATAAAACACGTGATATTTTGCAGCGCGTAAGATTCCGAAAACTCATACGTAATAAATCCATCTCATGAAAAAACCACTACTCCTACTGCTTGCAGGATTATTCGTTACCGTTACTTCTTTTTCGCAAATTGTCGCCGGACGCATGAACGAGGTCTTTCTGAAGACCGATCTTGTTCCCGCCGCTTCCAACCTCCAGGACCCCTGGGAGATCACCTACGGTCCCGACGATTCGCTCTGGATCACCGAAGCCAAAGGCTATAAGGTAAGAAAAGTGCATCCCACCAACGGGGGCATGCGTACCGTTCTGGACCTGACCACATTTACTCCCACAACGCCTATCAACTTCAGGCGCCAGTTCGCTTCAACGCAAAACCCCTGGCCGCAGGGCGGGCTGATGGGATTGGCCATCCATCCCGATTTCATGCACGCCACCACCCCAAAGAAATTTGTGTACCTGGCTTATGTGCGCAGCTACGTGGGACAGAACCAGACCTACAACGGCGAAGCCGTGAGCGGCCACCTCTTTATCACCTGGCTGGTGCGCTTCACCTATGACAACAGCCAACTGGTAAGCCCCGTGGTAATGTGCGATACGCTTCGCGGCAGCAACGACCACAACTCGGGCCGCCTCATCATCGCCCCCGAAGGAGGAACCAACTACCTTTATTATGCACTGGGCGACATGGGCGCAGGCCAGTTCGATAACCTCAGCAGGACCATCAAGTCGCAGATGACGAATTCCTATGAAGGAAAGATACTGCGCTTCAACCTCGAGTCTGACGGCGATGCCGGCCTGAGCGCATGGATACCCAACAGCAATCCCTATGGTGCCAACAGTGCCGTGTGGGCCATGGGCATGCGCAATAACCAGGGCTTTGCCTTTGGCAGTGTTAACGGTACCAACCGTTTCTACGGCTCGTCCCACGGTCCCTTCAGCGATGACGAGATCAACCTGCTGGAATCGGGCAGGAATTACGGTCACCCATTGGTGATAGGTTATTCTACCGATGGCAACTATAACAACGCAAAGGCTGGTCCCATCGGCAGCTCGCTGCCCCTGATCGGCACCGAGTCGGCCAATGCCACGGCGATCGGCTCCACCTACAGGGATCCTATCTACTCCAACTACAACGCCCCTGCAGGCAATACTTCCACGCCTTGGTCCATACAATATATTTACCAGAACGTGGATACTGACCCCGGCGCCGGAACTGCCTATGCGCAGAACCTGAACGGCAACTGGGCTTCCGAAGGCTACTCGGGACTTGACCTTTATACCGGCAATGCCATCCCGGGGTGGAAAAACTCGCTCCTCGTAGGCTCGCTCAAATGGGGCCGTGTGCTCCGCATGAAGCTGAACACCACGGGCACAGCCATTGTCCCCACTGACGGTGAGGATACAGTAAGCTATTTTGGCGGGCGTAACCGCTTCAGGGACATAGCCATCTCCCCGGACGGAAGGAATATTTACGTGGTGATGGACCGCTCCTCCACCACATCGGGGCCCAGCTCCAACAACCCCGTGGTACCTGCCTGCGCCGGATGCGTGCAGCGCTATACCTTCCTGGGTTACAATCACAATTCCGGAACAGGCAAAAGCTACATACCCACGGACATCGATGTTTCCGCCGGTACCGCGGGAACCTGCAACACCGCCACTACGGTCACCATCAATTCGGCCAACAACAATACCAACATCTGGGTTCCCATCACAGGACCCGACGGCAATATCGTTGCCGAGATCAAGGCCAATGGAAACAACCTGGGCATAGTTAGCGCGTCGTATTATATCAAGTCCGGCAGCCCGCGCCAGGATCCTTTCATGCGCCTGTACATGAACCGCAGCATTACCATCACTCCGCAAACGCAGCCCAGCACACCCGTGTCCATCAGGCTGTATATCACTGCCGCGGAATTTACTTCACTGCAAGGCGCCAGCAACACGCAGGGCATGCCCAGCGGGGTATCTGCCATCAGCGACCTGCGCATCCGCAAGAACGATGATGCCTGCGGCGGAACGCTGACCAACACCACCACGGTGCTCACACCCGATGTGGCCGAAGCGCATGGTACCGGCGGTTATGTATTGCAGGTGAACAGCCTGAGCTCTTTCTCCTCGTTCTACTTCGGCAACCCCAACATGGCGGTGCTGCCGGTGAACCTGCTCACCTTCAAGGGATCGCTGCTCAACAACTCGGCCTTCCTGCAGTGGGAAACCAGCAGCGAGCAGAATACATCGCATTTTATTATCGAGAGAAGCACGGACGGAAGGCTGTTTGAGAAAGTCGGAACGGTATCTGCCACCGGCAATACCGGCGCCGCTTCACGCTACTCCTTTACCGATAACGATGCCGCCAACCAGTCGTCAACAACTGTTTACTACAGGCTGAGAATGGTGGACATCGACGGCACGCTGAGCTACAGCAAAGTAGTCAGCCTCACATACGACCGCATCTACTCCGTATTCTCTGTATATCCCAACCCCGTCAAGCATACCATGAAAGTGAGGGTATCCCTCCCCGAGGCAATGGTGGTGAACATCCAGGTTATGGACATGCAGGGACGCGTTATCCATACGCAAACGGCCTCGCTGGGCACCGGTGCAAGCGAAGTGGAGATAGACAGCCGCAACTGGCCCGCGCAGGTGTACTCCGTAAAACTCACCGGCTCCGACCAGCAGGTGTTGGGAGTGCAGAAAGCGGTGAAACTGTAGAGAGAGGATAACCGATGACCGACCACCGATAACCGTAGTCGTTAACCGTTGACCGATAACCGATGACCGGGGGTTGCCAACGGACCTGAGCTCGGTCAACGGTGGTCTCTAATCGCTTAACGTCATGGAAAAATAAACTCCTTCCCCACGGAAGGAGTTTGTTTTTCCATGACCTTTGCGGGGTGTATACGTTGAAGAAATCACTGGGGCAGCATTTTTTGAAGGATGAGAATATCAGCCGCAAGATCGTTGAGGAGCTGGGAAAATGTTCTTTTCAAAGGCTGCTGGAGGTTGGTCCGGGCGGCGGGGCGCTGACCAAGTACCTGGTGGATCTGCCCGGCATAGAGTTCAGGGCAGTGGAGGTGGATGATGAAAAAGTGGCTTACCTGAAAAAGACGTATCCACAACTCGAAGGAAAGATCATCCCCCAAAGCTTCCTAGACATAGAGCCCCCCTTTGAGGAGCCGTTCGGCGTGGTGGGCAATTTCCCCTATAACATTTCCACGCAAATCCTTTTCAAGATACTGGAGTGGACCGGCTCGGTGGAGTGCGTGGTAGGAATGTTCCAGAAGGAAGTGGCGCAAAGGATAGCGGCAAAGGAAGGAAGCAAGGTGTACGGCGTTACCAGCGTGCTGGTGCAGGCCTTCTTTGAAGTGATCTATTTGTTTGATGTGAACGAGAGCAGCTTCAACCCGCCGCCAAAAGTAAAGAGCGGCGTCATAAGGCTGCTGCCCCGCAAGGAGCTGGAGCCGATGAAGAGCAGGGAAGCTTTCTTCCTGCTGGTAAAGACCGCTTTCGGCCAGCGGCGCAAAACGCTGCGGAACGCCTGCCGCCAACTGTTCGAGCCGGCGGAACTGGAAGACCCGCTCTTTAACCAGCGTGCCGAGCAGCTTCGCGTGGGACAGTTTGGAGAACTGACGTTCAGGATGAGGCGGTAGTCCGAAGTCCGAAGTCCAAAGTCGGAAGCCTGGAGCCGTAAGCCGGTCGTTTATGGTGGAAGCTGCTTTACTGTTGTGGCATCTCAATAATATTTTTCAGAATAAACAGTCGTGAACGCGAGACTTGTGACTTATGGCTTGCGACTTGTGACCTGTGACTTCGGCTTACGACTTAGAACTTACGACTTAACTAACCTATGTCACGAAAAATACTCATCTCCGCTCCCGTGCATCCTTCGCTGAGGGAAAGGCTGGCTGCGCTCCGCTATGAGGTCATCTATGAGCCTTCCATTTCTTACGAGGATATGAAGAATTACATTGAAGAGATTGAAGGACTGGTGGTGACCACGCGGCTGAAGGTTGACAGGGCGCTGCTGGACCAGGCAAGGAATTTAAAATGGATCGGACGCCTGGGAAGCGGCATGGAGCTGATCGATGCGGAGTACGCGGCGCAGAAAGGCATCCGCTGCTTCAGCACTCCCGAAGGCAACAGGAACGCCGTAGCAGAGCACACGCTTGCGCTGGCGCTCAACCTGATGAACAATATCTCCCACTCTTACGACCAGGTCAGGCAGGGTCAATGGCTGCGCAACGAAAACCGCGGTACGGAGCTTTCCGGCAAAACCGTTGGCGTTATCGGCTATGGCAATACCGGCTCGGCCTTTGTGCGCCTGCTTCAGCCCTTTGGAGTAACGGTGCTGGCCTACGACAAATACAAATACGACTTTGGCGGCGGCTATATCAAGGAAGCCAATCTTGACCAGATCTGCCGCTATGCCGATCTTATCAGCGTTCATCTTCCCCTCACCGCCGAAACGCGCCACATGGTCAGCGACAATTTCTTTGGCTGCCTCCGGCAGAAACCTTTTTTCATCACCACCTGCCGCGGCGGGGTTACAGACACCGCTGCCCTTCTGCGTGCCCTTGATGCAGGTTTCATATCCGGCGCCGCCCTGGATGTACTGGAAAACGAAAAACTTGAAACCCACTCTGCTGCCCAGAAAGAGCAGCTTGCCCGTCTTACCCGCCACCCCAACGTCATCATCACGCCTCACATAGCAGGCTACAGCCACGAAGCCTTTCAGCGGATGGCGGATGTGCTGCTGGAGAAGCTGGGGAAGTTGTGAATGGTGAATGGTGAATGGGTCGTTTGCGGAGGGCGGGCTTTTCTCTGGTGCAGATTCTTTACTGTTCGAATAGGAGTGTTTAACCGCAAAGAACGCGAAGCATGCGCAAAGATCTGTTACCGGGGGTCTTACCGGGTATCCTTATGCGCTTTTTTAACGGCCGATTGAAATATTAATATTAAATTTAAAATGTTTTTCATAGCTTAACCTGATGAACGTTACGGATATTGCTATCCGGTGCTGATAAAACCAATGGGATATTGAGCTGAAATTCCATTCGGAGCAACGACCGCTCCATCATCCACATCCGTTCCAATCTTTTTCGTATTCAGGAAGCTAAAAACCAGTCAGACATCCGGAAGCCCGCCTTAATGTGTTAATCCAGCCAACCAGGGCATACTTCGTAAAAGCTGCCGATCCGGCTTTCTTGCTTACGGGGTTACTGCAAACCCTGACCCCATCCAGGCAAGTCCCCGGCCGGGTAATCCCTGCGCGGCTTCTATCGTGATCACCGTTCCAACAACACAGGCCAGGCGATCAATCTCTATACCTTGAAAATCGGTTCGCGCTGCGGCAGCGAAAGCGCCTGCACGCAACGGCGGAGTACCTGGAGCCATAAACATAACCTGTAATCAGAATAACAACTATAACAATAAACCAAACTATGTATCATAAATCGCACGCTGCTAATTCTGGCCTGCTGTCCTACGGGATCAATACGAAACCCGACCCGATAGAGGTAAGTCCAAAGCAAGGCAATCCTTCGCTGACATCCCTTGTAGTTACCGTGTCCAACAATACGATGGACCCTATTTACTGCAACAAGATAGTGTTTAGCTTTCCTGTCGGCGACCTGGCGCAGGACCTTGCCTCTACCTCCAACGGCATTCTGGTGTCGGCCGATCCTTCCAGCAAATGGAATTTTGCCATGACTGCCGACGGCGTATTCACCGCCACACCCAAGAAGCCTGAGGATAATCTGATTACCACGGACGGCATAAGCTTCAACATCTTCAACATCCAGGCGAACAAGCAGGTGGGGGTATTCACTTTCAACGCAACGGAAACTTCTTCCAACGACAATATACACTTCGGGCAAAAGAGCAACGACTTCGAGCTGGGAAAGTTCCCTTACGGCTTCTATGTCAACCATTTTGCCGCCTCGGCCCCCATGGTAAAAAACGGCGAGCAGGTCACCCTCACCTGGGCAGGATCCGATCTTGCGAAGTATACCATGTTCTTCGACACGGCTGCCGTGGAGGTAACCAATGTACGTTCGTGGCTTTCGGAAAAGCTGCGCCATACCAC
>DASWNB010000099.1:0-5075 GCA_036399455.1 Flavisolibacter sp.
GAAGCGGCCGCGGTTTTCCTGTGCTGCGCTGCCTTCATGATCACCTGCACGGCATCTATCAGCAGCAATACAAGCAGCAGCACGTTGGCATAGTTCACCAGGCGGTTAAAGGAGCGCTTCGTTCTCTTTACAAAAACAAACAACGTTACGAAAAGCACCAGCGCGGCGGGAATGATAAAGGTGTACTTCACCAAAAAAGATTCGGGCAACCACACCTTAATCTGGTCATGCGCCGCGCCAAAAAAGAATTGAAAGCAAAGCAGGAAAAACCCGAACACCGCCGCCTTGCGCCAGTTACGGAACACCAGCAACAGCAGCAGGCACAGTATAAAAGAGATCAAGGCATACTTCACCGCCAGGAATACGATATGCAAAAAAGGTATCGAAACAAAATTGCTCACATACCCGTGCAGCACAAAAAATACCGGCAGCAGGAAAACAAAGTACTCCTTCTGAAAACGCATAGCCGAAGATAAGGAGGTGAATGGTGAATTGTGAATGGTGAATAGGTCCTTTATTAAGGAAAGTGAATTTTTTTGTGCAGACAACCCTTTTTCAAAGATACACTGCCTGATTTTCATGGGTCAGAACTAATCTTCTTCAAACACTTGGGTATTGGATGTTATAAGAGGCATCGCCTATTAATAAAGTCTCGTCGCTTAGTAAACGACCTATTCACCATTCACCATTGACCATTCACCTCCTCACTCTTGCAGGAAGCTTGTCGAATCTTTCAGCAGCGGCAGTTGCTGGCCGAACTGGATGTTGAGGAGGATGCGGAACTGGTTTACGGAAGAGAGGGTGTCGGGGAGGGAGGGATGGTTTTTAGTGGGGAGGAGGATGGAGCTGAAGTTCACGAAGTGATAGCTTTTGTCTATGCTGCCGGGCAGGTGGCGGAAGCCGTGGTCGCCCATGAAGATGATGACGGGCGGTGTTTTTGAATGGGAAAGTATATGATCGATCAGTTGGAGGAAGATGCGGTTGCTGTATTGCAGGTAGCCGATGTATTTCTCTTTACGTACCTGCTGGTTTTCCATGAGGGTTTCAACGGGATTGGCCCTGCCGCTGCTGTCGAAGAAGTAGGGATAATGCGGCATCATCAGGTGGGTGTAAATAAAGCGGGGACTGCTGCCCGCAGATTCAGCTTCTTTCCTTGTCCTTTGGAGCAGGCGGTTGTTGCTGTTCAGTTCGCGGTAGGCAAAGTTCTTCATCTCGCTTTCGATCTTGAAATGCGATACGAGGTTGAAGCGTATGTCACGGTCTACCCGCGACAGGAAGGTACCCGAAGTGATGAGCTTTTTTCCTGCCACCAGGTGAAAGGTGATGGACTCTTCCTTCGGCGCCTGCCCTGCAAAGCGGAAGAACGAGTGGTTCACAAATTCATATCCTTTGAACCGGAGGAAACGGGTAAGCGTATTCTGGTTGATCAGGTTATAGCAGGTATCCCGGTCGCTCTTGCTTGAATTCCTGCCCTCGATGCCTTGCAGGTAATTCATATTGAGCAGTGAAGCGATGCTGAACGGCGTGAAATTGTAATTGCTCACCGACTGTCCGGATACATGAAAGCCCCTCTGACGCAACGCATTCTCAAAAGCCGAGTTGTCAAAGCCAAAGACTTCCTTCAGCTCGCGGTTGCCTGCGTACTCATCGGCCACGATCAGGTAAATATCCGGACGGCTGCAGGTATCGCAGGCGGTGAACCCGGGTGGAAGTGCAGCGGTGTTTTCTTTCTCCTTTAAAAAATTCCTGTACGAAAGCTGTGTGGCATCGATCAGCAGCAGCAGGAGCAGCAGCAGGTTAAGGAAATTGGTGAAGCGCCTGAACGGCCTTTTTGTTTTATAAATGTACCGCACCAGCACCACCCAACCTACAAGCGCCGCGGGCAAGATAAAGCTGTAGCGTACAAAAAAGGAATCACCCAGCCCCTGCTTCAGCCAATCGTGCACGGGACCAAAGAAAAAATGAAAGGCCATCAGCAGGAAAGCCGCCACCGCAGCCTTGCGCCAGTTCCTGAACAGTAAAAGGAACAGCAGCGCCGCCACTACCGATGCTGCAAGATAACGGCCCAGCAACACGGGCACATCGCTCCACGGCACCAGTCCATAGTTCCGGTTGAAGCCATTTAGAACGAAGAATAATGGCAACAGGAAAAGAAAGAATTCGCGGTTCCATGTGAGCCTCATTGGATAAAAATAGGGAATGTCCACAGTCCACGGTCCACGGTCCACAGACGAGCCCTTAGAACGGGCTTTCCCTGCAAGTGTAACTGTTTAGAGATAGAGTATTGAATAGTGCCTTAAAAATCATCGAGCAATCGCAGGAAAAGACAAGCCCTAAAGCTACGTCTGTGGACTGTAGACCGTGGACTGTGGACCTCTCATTAAGAACAATACCCTGCCCGATGTTCCCACCGGCTGCTCATCTGCCACACTGAAGTATTTTGAGAACCCGTTAAGAAAAGCTTCGCGGTGGTACCAGGAATAAATGTCCTGCTTCTGCGCCAGCATCAGCTTTATCTTTTCATCTTCTTTTGGAATGTACTCGATAATGAGGTCTTGTCCGAGGGAACGGAAGAGTTCTGCTATGCTTTGGAAAGGAATGTTGCGGCCGATGGCGAGGTGGTGCACAAGGGCAAGCGCCAGCACCACGTCTGCATTTACGCGGCTGGCGAAAGAGCTTCTTTCCACGTTGTTCACGCCTATGGCGGGAGAAGGATGCGACAGGTCCATCACCAGGGGATGAAGATTGGTGACCTGCTGCTCCTTTATTTTGTTGTAAAGATTATTGACTGAATAGTGGTCGAGGTCGCAACTGATGGTGTGCATGTTCAGGCGGGCGGCAAGAAGCGAGAACTCGCCTTCGTTGGCCCCCGCATCTATGGCAGATGAGTAGTTTCCTTTTTTGAGCCAGCCTTCAATGATCTCCTTCTTCCTGCTTAAATAATCATCCCGCTGCGCGGCTTCGTCGTAATAACCCGACCATACGCCGGTTCTTCCCTTGAGGGAAAACGAACGGACCATCTCCCCCAAGCTCCTGAAAATATTCTTCAGCTTCTGCCTGCTGAAGCCTTCGGTTGCCGGTTGTCTCTTATCGCCTTTCCCGGCTGAAAGCCGTGCATGAAGGTGGATATGCAGGTAAGCGTTGAGGTTCCATTTGCTGCGGTAGGGCAGCAGCTTTGCCGCCATGCCCAGCGGCAGCCCGTCGGGGTAAGCCAGGAACAGGGGTGAAAGGGGGAGCTTGCTGTAGTGCATCAGCGCAAGCGGTGCCAGGAAGTGCTCGCAAAACTGGCGGTAAGCGATCCAGGGACTATCCTCGCGGTAGCGTTCAAAAGAAAGCGTGTCGATGAAGCGCATACGGCCGAGGTGCCACTGCACGTTGTAGGCGGATGCATCTTTCAGCATCATCTTGTGGCTCATGGCTTCCTGCGCAGCTTCCAACGTTGTGAGGGCCGCATCCTTCCACATATCGAAGCACCATTCGTAGGGATAAGAGATCAGGGGAACCGTTTCGGGGCGGAGCGTGGCCAGCCAGTCTTCCGAGCCGGTGAGGTTGCGTTCAATTGTTTGGTGGGGAACGAGTAATCCTTTTGACGTCAGGCTTTGGTACAGTCCGCCGTTCATGAATTGTTCGAAGTCTTCCCGGAACACCTCGTTCACCTGCCGGAACAGTTGGCCCTGGTAGTAGAACAGGAATCCGGAAGGGTCGCGGTAGGAGGAGGGGTGCTGTTGAACGGCGGGGCCCATTTAGCGCGTCTTGGATTTTTTCCTGAAGAGGCGGTAAAAGAAATGCTTGATGTAAAGCACGATGTTCTTGAAGAAGAATGCAATACCCAGGGCGGCAGCCACGATCACCTGGATGAGATAGCTGCCGCTGCCGGGGTCGATATAAAGAAGAAATTGCTGCATCAGAAATAACTCAGGTTAGTGTCCGGAGTTAAAGATAGTAATGATTCGTACATCAGGCGGATGGTTTGCTCGATATCGCTGCGGTGCAGCATTTCCACCGTGGTGTGCATGTAGCGCAGGGGGATGGAGATTAGCACCGAGGGGCATCCGTCGTTGGCATAGGCAAACGAGTCGGTATCCGTGCCCGTGCTCCTGGAAACCGCCCTGAGCTGAACGGGTATACCGCTCTTTTCGGCCACATCACTCACAAATTCCAGCAGCTTGTTGTGCACCGCGGGCCCGTAGGAAAGCGAGGGACCTTTGCCGCAGGACGTATCGCCTTCCACCACCTTGTTGATCATGGGCGTGTTGGTATCGTGGGTAACGTCCGTAATGATGGCCACGTTGGGCTTGATGCGGCGGGCGATCATTTCCGCACCGCGAAGCCCGATCTCTTCCTGCACGGCATTTACCACGTACAGTCCGAAAGGCAGCTTTTTCTTGTTTTCCTTTACCAGCCTGGCCACTTCGGCAATCATGAAGCCGCCCACGCGGTTGTCGAAAGCACGGCCGATGTAGTAGTCATAGGCCAGCTCGTCGAAGCCGTCCTGGTAGGTAACCACGGCGCCGATATGAACGCCCAGGTCTTCCAGCTCTTTTTTATTGCGGGCGCCGCAGTCAAGGAAGAGGTTCTCCACCTTGGCCACAGGTTCCTTGTCTGCCGTGTTGATGCGTGTATGAATGGCCGGCCAGCCGAAGACGGCCTTTACCGGTCCTTTTTTGCCGTGAATGAGCACCCTTTGCCCGGGCGCTATCTGGTGGTCCACACCACCGTTCCTTTTCAGGTAGATCAGGCCTTCGTTGGTCACGTAGTTTACAAACCAGCTGATCTCGTCCACATGAGCTTCGATCACCACCTTGAAGGCATGACCGGGGTTCACTACGCCAACTGCTGTTCCATAAGGGTCGGTAAAAACCTCGTCAACAAAGGGTCTTATATAGTCGATCCACAGGCGCTGGCCCGTGTATTCGAATCCGACAGGGGAGGGAGTATTGATATAGTTCCTGAAAAAACCGAAGGATTTCTCTGTAAGGATCTCATTGTTCTTTTTTGCCGCTTTTGCCATTGCTTCTGGATTATCGGGCAAATTTACTTAAAACTAGCAATGGAGCAGAGAGCATCATCAATCC
>DASWNB010000100.1:0-3530 GCA_036399455.1 Flavisolibacter sp.
CGGCCGGACTTTACACCTGGCGAGGCCTCGGCATCCTGCTGGGCATTCACACTCCCTACATTACCTATGCTACCGCGGACGAGGCGATGGAGCACATGTTCTCGGCAGGCATGACCTCACTTTTTTTCTTTGGGCTCATCAGGCATATATACGATCATATTAAACTCAAGCAGGCCACGCAGCAATTGCGGATAGAAAAGCAGCAGGCGGAGCTGAACTACCTTAAATCGCAAACCAACCCGCACTTCCTGTTCAACACGCTGAACAACATCTATTCGCTGGCACGTGATAAATCGGACCTTGCTCCCGAATCGGTATTGCGCCTGTCGAAGATCCTTCGCTTCATGCTTTATGAAACCAGCGGCGACTACATAGCCATCGAGCAGGAACTGAAGATCATCAGCGACTATATAGCACTTGAAAGCCTGCGGTATGACGAATCGCTTCACGTTAATTTCAATCATGATATAGAGGACATGCGCCAGGCATTGCCCCCGCTGCTGCTGATACCGCTTGTAGAGAATGCGTTCAAGCACGGCGTGTCCGAAACAAGGAACCGTCCCTTTGTAGACATCCACCTTTCGGTGAACCAGCGGCACTTGAAGTTTGTTGTAAAGAACTCAACAGAGGGCGCTACCGATGAAGTAACGGTAAAGGAAAACATCGGCCTTTCCAACCTGAGGCGCCAGTTGGAGCTGCTCTATAAGGATTACAACCTCTTTGTTCAGCAGGGCGATTACGTGTTCACCGCTACACTAAAAATCAATCTTGCCAGCCATGTCTAAAATAAAGTGCATCATCATAGAAGACGAGCCCTTAGCGGCCAAGGTTCTGTCGGACTATATTGCGCAGGTGCCATTCCTCCAATTGCAGGAGAAATTCAGGGACGCCATTCTTGCCACCGACTACCTGCTGGACAATCCCGTTGACCTTATCTTCCTGGACATACACCTGCCCAAGCTTAAAGGCATGGCCTTCCTGAAAACGCTTTCGCACCCGCCTGCGGTGATCATTACCACCGCCTACCACCAGTATGCCGTGGAAGGATTCAATCTCAACGTGACCGATTACCTGCTGAAGCCTTTTGACTTTGAGCGCTTCCTGGTAGCCGTGAACAAGGTAAAGACCGCCCAAAAGGAAAAGCAGAAACCCGCCGAAGTGCAGGAAGCGAAAGACTATCTCTTCCTGAATGTGCAGAAGAAGAAGGTGAAGATATTATTCTCAGAGATCGTGTACATAGAAAGCCAGCGGGAGTATATAAAGATAGCCACCACAAGAACGGAGTACCTGTCCAAAATGAGCACGCACGAAATAGAAAGCCTTCTGCCCGCCCATCTCTTCAAGCGTATCCACCGCTCCTTTATTGTTTCGGTAAACAAGATTGACTCCTACACCGCGGAAATGGTTGAAGTGAACGGAGTAGCTATTCCCATTGGAAGGGGGTATAGAGATGTGTTGGAGAGTTTGTAGGGGACAGATGACCGATGAGAGACCACACGCAACCGGCCACCGACCACCGATAACCGATGAGAGGACACCCAAACAACGATGAGCCGTAAAGGGTAGCTCCGGTTATCGGTTATCGGTTATCCGTTATCGGTTATCCGTTATCGGTCATCCCTTCAGCGCATCCATGAGGGCTTCTATATCTTTTTCATCATTATACAAATGCGGGGAGAGGCGTACAGCGCTGCCGCGGAGCGAAACGATTACTTTGTTGGCTGCAAGTCGTTGCTGCAGGTCTTCCAGCCTTGCATGAGGGGGAAGGCGGAAGCCGAAGAGATGCTTTGCCCGGAAGCTTTCTTCTTCTACCATAAAACCATTTGCCTGCAAGTGCTCCAGGAGTGGTTGTGTAAGCCTGGTGCAGTATTCCTGTATGACAGAAGGCGTCCACTCCAGTATCTGTCTTAATGACTCCTTCAGCATGGGAAGGTTAATGAAATTGCTGTATTCACCCATGTTGTATCGTGCGGCGGCTTCCCTGTAAGCAGGCTCGTAGTTCACCAGTTCGCGGAAGTTCTCGCTGCCTTCCCTGTTCAGCCATGTTTCTTCCAGCGGAATGCCTCCATCGAAGTATTCGCCAAAATAGGCGCAGCCGGAGGTGTAGGGACCGAGCAGCCATTTGTAGCCCGCACAGATAAGGACATCCACACCAAACTTCTGCACGTCAAAATCCAGCGCACCAACCAATTGGGTTCCATCAACAACAAACAGGGCGCCTGCATCCTTTGCTCTTTTGCCTATTGCTTCCATGTCGAACAGTGTGCCGTCTGCCCAGTGGATGGAAGAAAGGTTCACCATCACGGTACCGGGCTGAATGGCATCGAGTATACGCTCGTTCCATATCCTGCCCCTGCCCTCCGATCCGGCGGGAGGCTGTATCGTTACCAACTCCAGTCCCTGCTCATGACAGACACGGTGAAGGGAAAGCACATCGCTTGGAAACTCCTCGTGCACGGTAACAACCCTTCCGCCCTTCTGCGCCCTGCAATTGCGGATCACTGTTCCCAGTGCATAGGAAGCCGAAGGAATAAGGGCGATACGCTCTGCGGGAGCATTGACCAGTTTCCCGAACAACGATCGTATCTCTTCGCCGTCGCTGAAAAAATCGCGGGGAGTTATAGTGTGGGGGTTTCTCTTTCTTATCATGCCTTCTATACCGGCCCTTTCCACGGAGCGGAGCAGGGGCGACATATAGGCGCAGTTGATGTAGTGAACTCCTTCTTCGAGGGAGAACAGGCTCTTTTGACATTCCATGGCCGCGATTTATCCGGCTAAGTTAGAGTAGATAACCGTTAACCGACGACCGACGAGAGTCCACGGGCCGCAGACGAGGCTGAGAATGCAAGACTCTCTCTTTGCGGGCAATCAATGTAAATTAGCGGAATACAATAAAGCTATTAAAATGGAAAAGCAATTCCTGGGATTACGAACAGTCATCTACAAAGTGCCTGATATGACCGCGGCAAAAGAATGGTACAGCAAGGCATTTGATACCACGCCTTATTTCGATGAGCCTTTTTACGTGGGGTTCAGTATTGCAGGCTACGAGCTTGGCCTTCAGCCCGATCCTTCATCCGGAAGCCTGAGCGGGGGAGTAATCGCATACTGGGGCGTGCCGGATGTTGACAAGGCATTTCAAAAGATGCTGGACTCTGGCGCCACCGTTGAAAGCGAGCCTGCCGATGTAGGCGGCGAAATAAAAGTAGCCGAGGTAAAGGACCCGTGGAATAACCTTATTGGACTGATCTACAATCCGCATTTCAAGGCGGAGGGTGGGAATTAGGAATTTGGGATTGGGCGGGATTAGCCGCGAGGGAGGTAAAGGCGTAGGGCTTCCTTTTGTAATTCGCAGCTCACGGGACGAAACTTCTCTCCTGCCTAATTCCCAATTCCATCTACACTAATTCAGATTACTTCATCCTTCTCCTGACATGGTTTTCCAATAATTTCAGACTGCTTCACTCCAGGATGGACCTTCACTTGGCTAGACTTTTTCCGCCGCTATTTTTGAGCTTTTCAGGATGTGG
>DASWNB010000101.1:0-5838 GCA_036399455.1 Flavisolibacter sp.
CTTCAATCTTATCCTCACATCTCCATTCATCCCCTGAACAAAATAGATTCCCGGTTTCAGTTGCGCTACATTCACTTTCTGGATGGTGCGGGTGATGGTGAGCCTTTGTACGGCGATGCCGGAGGTGTTGATGATGAGAAGCTCTTTGCCGGTCCAGCTTTGGTCTGCCGCGAAATCAAGCGTGATGTCGGACTGGGCGGGATTGGGGTAGATCCTTACTTTGCTTTCAACACCGGGAGCTTCTTCGGGGGCAGTGGGCTCTTCGGTGTTCCAGGGCTCGCTCAGGCCCTTGCTCTGGAGCAGGGAGGCCCTGGGACCGCCGGGAAGAAAGAGGGAACGCATGCGGCTCTTCTGGCCGTGGGTAAAGAGGTTGATGCAGGCATCGCTGGTGTAATCCATGTAATTCATGTACATGTCGCCAATGGTGCCGTTGCTGCAGGAAGTCCTGAATCCGCTGGGACATCCCGGTGTGAAGTTGCCCTGCTTGGGTGTATCCTCCACCAGGTCATCACCGCAGTAGGTATCACCCCAGATATGCTTCAGTCCCAGCCAGTGCCCAACTTCATGAACGGCGGTGCGGCCCATATGGTAAGGAGCGGAAGTGTTGATGGTGCCGAAAGCAGTATACCCGATCACCACACCGTCCTTGTCGGCGGTACCACCCGGTGTGCTGGAATAGCCCAGGGTGCGCATGTTGCCCACCCAGATGTTCAGGTAATAACGGCTGTCCCAGGCATTGCTGCCTCCATGTGCATTGAACTTGATCTTGTCGTCCATGCTCCATTCTTTAACATTGGTCTGCTTGCGCACGATGCCTGTGGTGGCCCTGCCCGAAGGATCGGCGGTAGCCAGTACAAATTCTATCTCAGTGTCAGCGGCCAGCGATTTGAAGCGCTGGGGAGTGTTGATCGTGTCGGCGTTGTTCCTGCGGAAGTCGCGGTTCAGCGCATCTATCTGGCTTTTGATCTGTGCGTCGGAAATATTCTGTTGGGGAGAGTTATATAATACGTGGACAACGACCGGTATGCGGATAACGCTGATGCCACTGGTGCGGCCGTTGACGGATGCGGGTATGTCGAGGGAGCGCTGGGATATGAAATCTTCCACGCCGGCCATCCTGGATTGCAGGGAAGGATCGGCCTGGAGCTGTTCCTGTATATAGGTAGCGGTAACGCATTCACGTTGAGCCGCGGCAAAGAAGGCAATAAAAAGACAAACGCTTACAAGAGTCGTTCTCATAGTTCCAGGGTTTGAACGTGGGCATAGGGGTAGGACGGCTATGAGTTTTCTAAGCGGAAATTGGAAAGAAGTAAAAAGAATACTGGCTGAGATGGAATTCTCAGGTATTGGAAACTGCGGGGGTTTAGATTAAGTGGAGATCTTTGTAAGGATACGTCGGAGTAGAATGCTCAAATTTAGATGCCAAATTCTGAAAATCAAAATATTCCCCTCTTTTTGTTTAACAAATGTCTTTGCCCGCAACCATTATTTTTGTCGCATGAAGACATACCTCTGGTTGCTAATTGGTAGTTTTACGATCATGGCCGGATGCGGATCCAACGATAACAATTCGGGCGGGGACCAGCCCGCAACTCCGCCAACGCCGTCCATCTCCTATTCGGTCGCTGCCTCCTACCCTCACGACACCTCCTCATTTACACAAGGCCTGGTATTCTGGAAGGGCCAGCTCCTGGAAGGCACGGGATTGAAAGGCCAGTCCAAACTGATGCAGATCGACCTGCAGACCGGCAAGCCGGTACGCCAACTGGCGCTGGATACCAATTTTTTTGGCGAAGGCATCACGGTGCTGAACGATACCCTATACCAGCTTACTTACCAGGAGCACGTGGTCCATGTATATAATGCAAAGGATTTCAGCAAGATTAAAGAGTTCACCCTCAACACCGAAGGCTGGGGCATTACCAACGACGGCAAGAACCTCATTGTCACGGACGGCAGCAGCAATCTTTATTTCTACGACCCCGCCACCTTCCGCCTGCTCCGCACCCAGGGCGTTTCCGCCAACGGCGAAGCCGCCATCAACCTCAACGAGCTCGAATACATCAACGGTTTCGTCTATGCCAACCAGTGGCAACTCAACTACATCCTCAAGATCGACCCCGCCACCGGCCAGGTAGTAGCCAGAATGGACCTCACCGACCTGGTAAACCGTGTAGTCTCCCGCATCACCAATGCCCATCCCGCCGATGCCGTTCTAAATGGTATTGCGTATAATCCGGAGACTAAGAAGGTGTACATCACCGGGAAGAACTGGCCGGAGATTTTCGAGGTGCAATTTGCTTTTTAGAGAAGCTGTTGGCTGTTGGCTGATAGCTGTTGGCCTGTTCCGTTCAGCCATTAAGATTGCGTTTATTAAGGAAGATTTTTATTTCACCGCCAGGACGCAAGGACGCGAGGAAAGCACTCGGAACACTGGTGCCCCCGCAAGCCCTATTCACCATTCACCATTGACGCTATTCACCATTGACCATTCACGCTATTCCCGATTCACGATTGACGATTCACGACATAAATAACCGAACTGCACCTGTCCCTGTTCATTAACGCCGTGACATTCGAGCGAAGGCCGCTGAAGCCTGCGCCCAGCCAGGAGGTGCGGCCGTAGCGGTATTTGCTGCTGAGGAGGCTGATGTAAAAGCTGTCGAACCACATGGGCTTTTTTTCGGTAAGCCGTAATGCGTGCTTGTTAAGGAGGGTTTCAATGGCTTTTGGAGTGAAATGGTACAGGTGGCGTGGCACATCGTAAGCGGCCCAATAGCTGCCGTAAATGCCGGCGTCTGCCGACTGGTAGTTGGGAACGGCTATGAAGATGGTCCCGCCGGGAGCCAGCAGGCCTTTCAGCATTTCCGTGTAGCCGTGAAGATCGTGGACGTGTTCCAGCACGTGCCAGAGCGTAATGGCATCGTAATGGCCTTGGGGCAGTTGCGGCAGCACGGAGGTTTCGTTCAGCTCCAGCCCGAATAGTTTTTTTGCCTGTTCCCTCGCCCCCGGATCGGGCTCCACGCCGGTTACTTCCCATCCCTTTTCTTTCATGGTGTTCAGGAAGGCGCCTACGCCTGCACCCACATCCAGTATGCGGCCCGTGGGCTTTGTGTATTTGCGGATAAGGGCGGCCTTGCTTTCGAGCGTATGCTTCCGCACCCTCTGGTACAGCCGGTTCACCAGGCCTTTACTGGTATTGGAATGCGAGATATAATCCTGTGACTGGTAGTAAACGCCTATGGAAGCTTCATCGGGCACATCCTGCGTAAACCTCAGGCTGCAATCGCCGCACTGCCAGATAACAAAATCTTCCCTGCTCACCGAATGATCCCTGGCCGTCAGCAGCGGGTCGATAGCCTTGCTGCCGCATACAGGGCAATGGGTATAGTGCACGTGGTTCATAAAGAGGGGCAAAGGTAGGGAGGATGACCGATGAACGATAAGCGACAACCGATAAGGGATGACCGACAACCGATTGGCTGTTTTCGGTGGTAGGTGGTCGCTTATCGGTTACCGGTTACTCATCTTCTGCTGCAGCCCCGCGCCTTGCGGCGCAAACGAATGCTTGTAGAGAAGATAAGCAGCAAGCAGAAGAGCCAATGCAAGTACTATCCAGCCGATGAGGTTTACGTAGGATCTTTTTACTGCGGGCGTAGCATCCTGCTGGAGGATGTCGGTGGCCTGCTGGGAAGAAAGGTCCTGCTCCCCTACCAGTACGCGGTGCCCGGCATTCTGGCGGATGACCCGCGAGGCGTCCAGGGGTTGGAGGCAGCCGAGGCGGATCTCCTCTGGTTCAAAAACAATGGATTTATCGATGGCCTGGAGGGTGCCGAAACCGTTCCAGTTCACGGAGCGGCGGCGGAGGGCTTCCTTCAGCCGCTGCCCGAACAGACGGAGGTCCTGCTCCACCCTTTCCTTATCGGCGCCCTGCGCCTGCGAAAAATAGCGGAACTGGTGCTCGGTCACTTCGTCGGCAGCACTGTATTCGGTAATGAAAACGGGGGCCAGCAGCTTCTTGTCGGCAATATCCAGCTCGGGCGGCCTCGATTTCAATTCGAAGGAGCCTACTTGCGGAATGCTTACCCGCTTGTGCTGCAGGAGGTATTTGGTTATGATGGAAAACACGCTTTATTGGTTCTTTTGAGCAAACGAAAATACTACACCGCCCAAAAAGTTGAACCCATAAGTTGGATATTGATACCAGCGCTGGTATTCCCTGTTGAAAATATTATTGAACTGGGCCCAGACTTTCACATTCTTCACCACCCTGAATTCCAGCCCTGCGCTCAGGTCGAAAGAGCCCTGGAGGTTCTTCCGGTCGTTCTTCAGCATTACCCAGGGGCCATCAAAAGCGAACAGTTCGGTATTCAGGTAAAGGTCCTTCATCACCTGCAGGCGAACGGACGATCTCAATTCGATGGGCAGCAATCCCCAGGCTTTTTCGTTCACCTGGAGGCTGTTGTAGTTGTTCATGGCAAAGCTGTTGATCCAGGAGAATTTCTCCCCTACGGTGTAAGCCACCTCGCCGCCGATGTGCAGCACCTTCATCTGGGGCTCGTTGAGCACCATGAACGATTTTCCGCCGGATGCGGCCATGGTATCGTTGGTGAACAGGGGCTGATTGCGCAGGGTATTATAGCCGATCTTGGCGCTGTAGCTGAAATGGTCGCCGGTGGAGCCCCTGATGCCTGCGTAGCGTTCCTCTATCTGCGTATTATAAACGGTTTCGGGAGCCCAGATCCAGGGATTGATGCCCGCCATGTACTGGTAGCCCGAATTGCGCAGGTGTCCTATCCAGCCCAACTGAACGGCAAAACGGTTGTCGCTGGTGCTGAATTCCGCCATTACATTGGGAAATACCTTGAACTCGCCATTGTCCCATGCCGGCCTCAGGCCCGCCTGTATATTGATGTTGGGCCTCCGGTACAGAAGCGAAGGCGATACGGTAATAAAGTTATTGGCCACATCGTCCTTGTCCTCCGGCTTGTAGCGTCCCAGGCTGGCTTCCAGTCCCAGGTTTACGGCAATAGACTTTGTAACTGATTTCTGCAGGGGCAGGTTGATATAGGTATTGCTTTCGGTATTGCTCAACTGGTCGCTGAACACATCCACCCTGATCTCCGGCGCATACGACAGGCCGAATTCGGTTCGGTTGATGTTGCGGAAGGCTACCCGGCCCCTCCATGTCTGGAATCTTACCGCAATGGAATCTTCGGGGAACATTTGTGTGTGGGAATCGAAGCCGTATTTGTTATACTTCTCCTGCAGCGCGCCTACGCGGGCATTCCACTCGATGTTTTTTGACGTCTGGAAGAAAGCGTTCAGGTCCACGTTGGTATTGCTGAAATCCTGGTAGTCACGCTTGCCCTGCGAGGATACATGCCTGGCGTAAACGTTCAGCCCCGCGGTGCGGCCATCGCCCAATGAAAGGCCTGCCTGCACGAAAGGCGTTTTAAGGTTGCCGAAGCCTGCCTTTATATAGCTTTCATTATCCCATCTTCCACCCGTATCCACGGAAAGCGCCAGCGGCCTGAGCGAACCGGGCTGGAAAGCAAAGGCCAGGTTCTGGTTGGGAAGCTGGTACTGGAGCCTGGGGCGGGTGGTGTCAGCCGTGGGAGGACTGGCGTTGAAGTTGATCTTGGCTGCCTCCTTCAGGGTAGGCTTGAAGGCAGAGGTGATGGTCACCTGCCGGGGCCGGGAAGTATCGCGCTGGGCAGAAACCGATCCGGCAAACAAAACAGCGGCAGCAAGTATTACGGGTCTCATATTCATTGAATGAAGGATCATGCGGTTAGTTGTTTTCTACTTTACTGTTTTTGTTTTCTTCTTCTATCA
>DASWNB010000102.1:0-4353 GCA_036399455.1 Flavisolibacter sp.
CGAGGTAGTAAGAATTGCCGGTGATGAAAGCCTCAGCGAAGGCGGCATCATGGCCATAGAAAATTCCATAGCAGGCAGCATTCTAGCCAACTACTCCCTGCTTCAGAAAAACAACCTGCGTATCAGGGGCGAGGTGTACCTGCAAATTGACCAGAACCTGCTGGCCAACCCCGGCATCACCCTCGAAGACATCCGTGAGGTGCACTCGCATCACATGGCCCTTCAGCAATGCCTTCCCTTTCTTGACCGCTACAAATGGAAGCTGGTCGAGACCGAAGACACCGCCCTCAGCGCCAGGTACGTCCACCAGCACAAGACAAAACACATTGCAGCCATCGCCGGCAAGCTGGCCGCGGAGCTTTTCGACCTCAACATACTGGCCCCGAAGATCCAAAGCGAAAAAGACAATTACACCCGCTTCCTGGTACTGGACAGGGCGGAGAAAAAAGAGGAAGAGCTGGAAGATGGCGTGAACAAGGCATCCGTTCACTTCCGGACCGACCACTCTACGGGCAGCCTGGCAACAGTACTGGCGAAGATCGCCGAAGGCGGGGTGAACCTGAGCAAGCTGCAAAGCGTACCCATACCCGCCAGGACATGGAAATACAGCTTCCATGCGGATATGGAGTTTGAAGACCCCGATCATTTCTTTAAGGTGATGGAAAGCATAGCGCCTCACACGGAGCAGGTGCGGATATTCGGCATTTATAAAAAAGGAAAAACCATTCTCCAATGATGACACCAGCCAAACGCCTGGAGCAGATCAATGAATACTACTTCTCCCAAAAGCTGCGGGAGATCGAAACACTCAACCAGCAGGGCGAGCCCGTGATCAACCTCGGCATCGGCAGCCCCGACCTGCCGCCGCACGACGATGTAATAGAAATCCTGAGGAATGGAAGCGTGTCCGCCAGCGTGCACGCCTATCAAAGCTATAAAGGCTCAAAGACCCTGCGTACCGCCATGTCCGCCTGGTACATGCGCTGGTATGGAGTGGCGCTCAATCCAGATACGGAAATACTCCCCCTCATCGGGTCCAAAGAAGGCATCCTCCACCTGTGCATGACCTATATCAACGAAGGCGATGAAGTGCTGGTGCCCAATCCCGGCTATCCCACCTACCGCAGCGCAGTGTCGCTGGCAGGCGGCCGCTACCGCGATTACAACCTGGAAGAAAAGAACAACTGGATGCCCGACTTCGATGAGCTGGAAAAAAGCAGCCTCGAAAACGTAAAGATGATGTGGGTGAACTACCCGCACATGCCCACGGGCCAGTTACCTACCCGCGAGCTGTTCGAGCGGCTGGTGGCTTTTGGAAAAAAGCACAGCATCCTCATCTGCCACGATAATCCTTACAGCTTTATCCTCAACCAAAATCCCATGAGCCTGTTGTCCGTTGAAGGAGCAAAGGAAGTGGCGGTTGAACTTAATTCCCTGAGCAAGTCGCACAACATGGCGGGTTGGCGTGTTGGGATGCTTTGCGGCGCAAAAGAACGCATCGACGACGTGCTGCGGTTTAAAAGCAATATGGACAGCGGCATGTTCCTGCCCCTGCAGTTGGCTGCCTCAAGGGCGCTGGAGCTGGGACAGGAATGGCACGACAGCCTGAACAGCGTATATGAAAAGAGGCGGGAAAAAGTATTTGAGCTGCTGGACCTCCTTCAATGCACCTACTCAAGAGAGCAGGCGGGCATGTTCGTCTGGGCCGGGCTCCCTTCCGCTGTTTCTACCGGCTATGAATTAAGTGATGGACTGCTGCACCGCAGCCGCGTGTTCATTACTCCGGGAGGGATATTCGGGCCAGCAGGGAACAGCTATGTGCGGGTGAGCCTGTGCAGCCCGGAAGAAAAAATTACCGAAGCAATTGAAAGGATAAAAAGAAATAAATGATATGGTGGTAACAATCATTGGCGTGGGGCTTATCGGTGGGTCGATGGGACTGTCCTTAAAAGAAAAAGGGCTGGCCAAAAAAGTTATCGGCGTGGACGGCAATCCTGTCCATGCACAGCAAGCCCTTGAGCGTGGATTGATAGACGAGTGGAACGACCTGGAGACGGCCATCCGCAATGCCGACCTGGTAGTGCTGGCCATACCGGTGAACGCAGTGGAAGAGATGCTGCCGGGCGTGCTGTCCATGATCGACCGCCAGGTGGTAATGGATGTAGGCTCCCTCAAGAGCCGCATACTGGAGATCATCAAGGACCACCCGAAGAAAGGCCGCTTCGTGGCTACGCATCCCATGTGGGGTACCGAGTACAGCGGTCCGCAAGCGGCTGTGCAAGGCGCCTTTGAAGGAAAAGCCACAGTGATCTGCAACAGGGAGCAAAGCGATGCAGATGCGGTGGAATGCGTGGAATCGGTTTACAGGGCCCTCAAAATGAACATGGTGTACATGGATGCTGAAGCCCACGACCTGCACGTGGCCTACATCAGCCATATATCCCACATCACCTCCTTTGCGCTGGCCAACACCGTACTTGAGAAGGAAAAAGAGGAAGACGCCATCTTCAGCCTGGCGAGCGGCGGTTTTGAAAGCACCGTTCGCCTGGCCAAAAGCAACCCAAGCATGTGGATACCCATCTTTATGCAGAACCGGGAGAATGTGCTGGACGTATTAAACGAGCACATCAGCCAGTTACGGAAATTCAAGGCCTGCCTCGAAAAAGAAAACTATAATTACCTGAAGGAACTGATCGAAAACGCAAACGGCATAAGGAAGATCATTAAATAACGTGAATCGTGAATCGGGAATCGTGAATGGGTCGTTTTAGGGAGAAAGAGTTCTTTAATTATTCAAAATTCATTGCTCGCTTCTCAGGTCTTTCCTGTGGAAAAATAAATATTGATGAACGGGAGCCGGGTATTGAATATTAAATATTATTTTAACCTATCAAACGGCCGCAATCATAGCACATTTTACTAAAAGGCGGCCTTTTCACGATTGACGATTCACGATTCACGAACCAACAACTACCACAAAAAAAACTCTATATGCAAACACAAGCCATCAACAAATCCATCGTACAGGAAAAGTGGGAAAAACGTCCGCTGATTATCTCAGGGCCCTGCAGCGCCGAAACTGAAGAGCAGGTGCTGGAAACCTGCACCCGCCTGGCAAAGACCGGCCGCATAGACATGCTGCGAGCCGGCATCTGGAAACCCCGCACAAGACCGGGCAGCTTCGAAGGCGTGGGCACCAAGGGACTTCCCTGGCTGCAAAGTGCAAAAAAAATCACCGGACTCCCCATTGCCGTTGAAGTGGCCACGGCCAAGCAGGCGGTGGATGCCCTTCACTTTGACGTGGACGTACTTTGGATCGGCGCCCGCACCACCGTGAACCCGTTCAGCGTGCAGGAAGTTGCCGACGCGCTGCGCGGTGTCGATGTTCCCGTGCTCATCAAAAACCCTATTAACGCCGACCTGGAGCTGTGGATCGGCGCCGTGGAGCGGGTGGCGAAAGCCGGCATAAAGAACATCGGCCTTATACACCGCGGTTTCTCCTCTTACGGAAATACCGAATACCGCAACGCACCCATGTGGCACCTGGCCATTGAAATGAAGCGCCGTAATCCGGACATGCTCATGATCAACGACCCTTCGCATATCTGCGGCCGCAGGGACATCCTGCTCGACGTAGCGCAGCAGGCCGTTGACCTTGACTTTGATGGGCTGATGATAGAAAGCCATATTGACCCGGACAATGCCTGGAGCGATGCCAAGCAGCAGATCACCCCTGAAGAACTGGCCAACCTGCTGGGCGAAGTGACCTGGAGAAAGGAAGACATCAACTCCGAGGAATTTCATTCCGCACTTGAAAAGCTGCGCCAGCAGATCAACCAGCTCGACGACGAACTCTTACATTTGCTGGGCCAGCGGATGAAGGTAGCAGAGCATATTGGCCAGTACAAGAAAGATAACAACATCACCATCCTGCAAACCAGGCGGTGGAACCACATACTGGAAAGAGCCTGCAAGAAAGGCGAGAAGTTCGGCCTGAGCAAGGATTTCATCACCAGCTACCTCGACGCCGTGCACATGGAAAGCATCAGTCACCAAAACAAAGTGTTTAACAGTTGATCCAGAAAAAGACGTTCAGGTTTGCGCAGGCTGCCGTTGATTATTACTTCGCCGGAGGCATGGCGCACCTGAAGCAGGTCGCGGACCCGCGGACCACGGTGCTCATCACGGACGAGAATGTATTTGGCCACCACGAAAAGCGCTTTAAGAACTGGAGCACCATCGTGCTTCAACCCGGCGAAGCCTTCAAAGTGCAGGCTACCGTTGATTCGGTAGTGCAGCAACTGATTGATATGGGCGCCGACCGCAAGTGGACCCTCGTGGGCATCGGCGGCG
>DASWNB010000103.1:0-3165 GCA_036399455.1 Flavisolibacter sp.
CACTTGAGAATTGAGCGTTGAACATTGAATATTGAATGTTTTTCTTCTCCTGAGCGGCCTTACCACTAATAAACACCGCCTACTCCTGAAGACCTTCTACCTTACACCTTATGCCTTCCGCCCTCTCAACGAACTGCCGCTCATGGCGGCGAAGCCGGCAACGAGGGCGCCTGCAAGGGCAGTGATGAGCACGAGGAGGATGCCCGAAGGCAGCCCGAACAGACCGGCCATTTTATTGGAAAGAAGGCTGTCATTCTTTATATCGATCCACAGCGACAGCACGCCCCAGAGAATGAAGATCCCCAGGAACCCGGCCAGGAAGCTCCGGCCCAATCGCTGCGGCAGCAAAAGTGCCACCAGGAAAGCCACGATGGCTATGCTCCACCATTCGAGATACATCCCCGCCACAAAAGCCAGCACCGCCGTCAGTAATATGCTCAATAAAAACCTCATAGTTGTGTTTCTTGTTTCTGGTTTGTTGTTCCGGTTAGGTCCACGGATGAGTCATCAACTCGCAGCTTCGGCTAATAGCTAACAGCCATCAGCCAACAGCTTCTCTAACTAAAGCTCATCTTCCATTTCACCCGCTTATCGCCAGCTTCCGATTCCTTCATCATCCACAGCGTATAGTATTCTCCCTTGGCCCAACTGTCGATGAAATTGTCGTAAAAGCGGCTGCCGGGATTGCCGCTCTGGCCGCCGGGGTAAATGCCGTAGGCTTCGGTAGTAGCGGTCAGGTGAACGATCATGCGCCAACTGGGGCCATGCGTGTCGGTGATGGCGTTGAGCGTGTTGTTCCACCCACCCACCTGCAGGCCGTAACGGCCGAAAGGCCTGACGGCTTGCTGCAACAGGTGCGGCACGGAGGGGTTACGCACCTTCCACCACAGGAGGCCGGTTCCGCCCTCTATCTTTTTCAGGTTTGCGGCCGAAAGACGGAAAGCTTTTGTCACCTGCTGCTGCAGATTCTCGGGCTGCGGCGTGCTCACATCGTCGATATACTTACTGGCGGAATCCCTCAGCAGCAATTCCAAAAGAGCCTGCTCGTCGGGCATGGCCGTTTTTTCTTTTACACGGGTCAGCTCGTCTTTCCATACCACCGTTTCCAGGCTGTCCCACCAGCCCTGGTACACCGTGGGAGCTTTGGCATCGGCCGTTGCATAAAAATCCCACTGCTGCACCAGCGACAGGTATTCACGCTCTTTCGCATCCAGCGCATTGGCATCGATATATTTCATCAGCAGGGGCACTGCATCTTCGGCAAAGGAGCTGTACACGTCGTTCTGCAGTTTCATCATGTCCTGCGGCGTGATCTGCTGCATGGCGGTGAGGCGGTTGTGGGCCGTAACACCCCGGGCATTGATAAAATTGCCGTGAACAAAATAAGGATAGGTGGAATCCACCGGGCGCTGGTTGGCGCTTTGTATAAAGCCGCTGGGCGGGTTGATGACGTGCGGGTTTTCCCGCTGCGGTATATAGCCCTGCCACATGTAGGAGGAATCTTCGCCGGGCATGATGTAAACGCCCTGTCCTTCCCATCGTGCCGGGAACTTGGCCTGCTGCCACAGCGCTATGTCGCCGCTCTTTGAAGCAAACAGCATGTTCTGCCCCGGGGCGGAAAAGGTCCTGAGCGCTTCTTCGTAGTCCTGGTAATTTTTGGCGCGGTTCAGCTTCAGCCACATCAGCGCTTCGTTGGAAGGCTCCTGCGGCACCCAGCGCACGGCCAGGCTCTTGCCTTCAAGGCCCAGGCGGGAGAAGCTTTGATCGTACATCACGGGACCGAAAGCGGTGTAGGCCACGGTATCGTAGAAATCGGCCACGCCGCGCCTCCTGATGGTATCTATGCGCAGCTTTGTCGGCTGCCACTGGCCGTTGAACCAGTATTCTTTTTTTGAATTGTCTTTAAAGCGGATATAATAATAATCTTTTACGTCGCGCTGGGAATTGGTAAAGCCAAAGGCCACGTGGTCGTTAAAGCCGATGATGACGCTGGGCGTACCGGGAAAGGTGGCGCCGTACACGTTCATGGTGGGCGTGGAGATCTGCATCTCGTACCAAATGGAAGGCAGGGTAAGTCCCAGGTGCGGGTCGTTGCAGAGGATGGGTGCGCCGCTTTGGGTTTTGGTTCCGTTCACTGCCCAGTTGTTGCTGCCGTTGTTCGGGTGGGGCCTGCTTATTTCATTTACTTCAATGGCCGAATCCTTCCTGCCAAAATAAAGCGAATCGGCACCGGCGGGTTTTTGCGGAACAATACCGGGTGAGTCGAAAGGTGTGCCTGCCGGTACGATGGGTATGAGCGAATCGGGAACGGCGGTAAAGAGCCGTGCAATTTCATCGGCGCTGAATACCTGGCGCGCATTGGTAAACTCCAGGTCGCGGTCGGAGCCGGCGAGGGTCTTGCTCATCTGCTTCAGGAAGAGCGCCGTTTTCAGGTTGCTCCAGGGTTCGGGCCTGTAGTCGAGTATTTTGTATTCCACCGGGAGTTCTGCTTCGGAAAGAGAGGATATGTAGGCGTTGACCCCTGCGGTGTAGGCATCGCCTGCGGACTTTGTCTCGGGACTGGCTTCCATCTCCCGAAGGGCATTCTCCGCACCGGACACCATGCCCAGCCTTCGCTGCTCGCGGTCGAACTGGAGGAAGCGCTCGTCGCTGCCCATTTTTTCGCTGATGCGTCCGGCGGCGGCCAGGGTCTGGAACTCCATCTGCCAGAGGCGGAATTTTGCATGAAGGTATCCCTGCACAAAATAGGCGTCCTCGTCGTGCTGCGCAAACACGTGCGGCACCAGGCGTTCATCGAAGTAAACGTTTACTTTTCCTTTAAGCCCGTCAAGATCGAGTTGCTGGTTATAATCGTGGTCGGTTTCTTCGGCGTTCTGCCAGAAGCCCTGTTGCGGGCTAAGCAGCTTGCCCAGCGGCGGTATAGCTCCCCATTTCTTATTTAATGCAAATACAAGAGCGCCTGTAATGACCGTGCTGATGACGAAAGGTATGATGCGCATAAGCAGTTTAGAATGAGCGAAAGATAAGAAAGTTTTTTTGCTGGTAGCTATTGGCTGATAGCTGTTAATTAGCGGCTGCAAGCTGCAAGCTTCTAGCTGCAAGCCTTTCCGGTGGCCGGTTGTCTCCAGTCGGTTATCCATTCACGATTAACGATTGACGATTCAC
>DASWNB010000104.1:0-9194 GCA_036399455.1 Flavisolibacter sp.
ATCGCATTCATTAAGTCCATGCCGCATGTATAATGCAGCCTGGCATTCAGCAAAGCTAATGGTTTCCAAAAAGTGGCAGAGAAGTCATTGGCTACAGCCTGCAAGACATTCTCGTATGAAATCCCCGTCAGTTTGCCGGAAGATATCCTAGATTACATTAGAGTCCCTGATCATTCAAGATCGGCTATTGTGTTTGGGAGTTAATGGCAGATACCCGTAAGTTGATATTCATGAAACCGCCCATCGCCTTTCAAGCTCCGTTCCGCTATTGGGTAGGGCCGCTGTCCACCCTTGATTCGATAGTGGTTTGAATGGCGGAAGGGATCGCGGACAACAGGTTGTACCCCGTAGCCTGTTCAATCGCGTCCACCGTGGTACGGTAGGTACCCCAGGAAGATGACGTAGTGTTGATGTTGGGCGTGTTCAGGGCGATCACGCGGGTAGCGGTAGTCACGCGGTTCACATCGTCACTGCCTTTGGGCAGCACGAGAATGACTTTCCAGATGCGATTGGGAACCGTCACTTTCCCTCCCGCAATGGTGTTCTTGGTGCCTGCGCTGCCCGTACCGCCTGTCCCGTAAGAACCCATGATCACATAACATTCGTTCCCCTGGGTCACGAGCTTGCGGCAATAATTTTCCAGGTTGGCCCAGGTCTGCTGATTGTTAACAGGCGCCTGCGGGATCATGTTGGTCATGAGGAAGGTGGCTCCATTATCCTCCACGCTGTAGGTCCTGTCGGCGGAGGGGCAGTTGTGCCCGCGATCGAAACCCGAGCTGGTGTAATCGGTGCTGGTGACGCGGTACCATCCCGTGGGAAGAGTGGCGTCTGCGCGGAAATTGTCCTGCCTTGGCGCGCTTCCGAGCCAGGTATCATCCAGGTGCCAGCTCACCCAGTTAGGCGTGCCGCGGTCGCGGTGGTAGGACAGGGAGAACTGGGTTTTGGTCACGAGGTAATTCCAATAATAGTAAGGGTCGGCAACTGCGCCGCTGGGATTGCCCATAGCGAGATTTTCGGCAGAAGACCGGGCGTTGCCACCTGGAACAGAAGAATCCTGCTGATCGTGCCAGGCCAATCCGGCGGGAGTGGCAATGGGTTGTTCTTTGCGGCACGAGGAGATGAAAAGCAATAGCGATACGGCTACAACGCTTGCGTAACGTAGTCTGATCATGTTAGTTGGTTTAGTGTGTGTCGCAAAAATCTAAAGAATATTTTGAATTTTCATTATGTATCAAACTGATGTTGAGAAGCTGTGTGTAAATGTGAAAGCCCACGCAATTGCCGCAGGCCTGCTAATGAAAAGCACTTTCGGGAAAGGAAGGACCGGACAGAACCTACTCCGTTCTTCAATACAAATTTTCCAGCTAATTATTGGTGGCCTCCTTAGCTGATATACCAGGCCAATAGGTGTTAAAGGGCGGGCACCGGAAGCGGCTATCGACCATTTTATAGGTACCTGGCGAAGGCGGGCTTCGCTTATTGCACTCTCCCCTTACCGGCTTTTGCCTTACCTTTCATATTGCAGGGTGTCTATAGTAAAGGCATTCTCGTTCCCTCCATAAATCTTACAGACAATATGCTTATCCTCCACGAAGCTGATTACTTCAAGCCTGGAAATGTCTTTGTAGTACTCGTTTGATTTTGAAAGCGGAATTTCTTTGTCGAACAGTCCTTTTCGTTGCAATAAAGAAAACCGGTTTGGCGATGCCATCAAACCGCCCTGGCGAACTTCCAGGCTGTAGGTGTCGTTGACTCTCTCTTTGTGACGGGGTGGAGCAAACATCAAAAAGACAATAACTGCCAGAAATGAAACTGGCGTTACCCCGAGCAGTAGAGAAACCTCCGCCAGCAAAGCAGGTATTGCAATTAACCCGCTGTAAACCTTTATGATTTTAGAAGTGGTCAATCCAAACAGGATTATTCCGCTCACCAGAAATGCAACAGCAATCAGCGAATTGGTGCATTGGCCGGCAAAGCGAAGATTTTGGGAAAGAAGTACAACTGTTATGACAAACAGAAGCAATGCCGTAAAATGAATTATTACTACGACACTCTCCAGAGACTTTGGCTTTTGCTTCCTGGAAAGAAACCAGGCCGATAGCAAAAATGAAACAGTAGTCAGTATCAGGAGGACCGTCATAAGCTTTCAGGCAACTGAAGTGGATTTATGCCATACAGCAATCTTGTATTTGCCGTCCATTCGGTGCCATTGTAAAATAGGGAATTCTCTTGTCGGATCAATATTCCCTGCCGGTATGATGAAATTGTGCAGGAGTATTCGTCAGCCTCTCCAGCCTTTTGGTAAAATCTGCTTTGCCTGGAAATCCTGTTTCACTTTTTCAAAGCTATACAGTTGCACGTTTTCCACTCCCAGGCCTTTGAGTTTTTGTCCTATTTCTCGTTGATGATGCACATCTGAATAGATAAATTGCTCATTTGTATTTGCTTTGATTATCAAAGTTGTCTTATAATCACCGCTTAGCCTGGGCCAGTAATGGCTCCGGCTTTTAAATACCAGGACGCTGTCGGCCACTCCTACGCTGTCGATGAAAGTCAGTTGAAACTCATATTTGCCGGCTGGATTAAAATAGTCTTTGTGAGTAAACCCAGGCTGTCTTATGATCAAAAACCAATCACCTGAATTTGTCGGGGAGACTATCTCAAAGGGCTCTAAAATGGGAACTCTCCACAAATCCCACTTCTTTGTATAACTATAGAAGTCAGCTTTCCTGGTTTTATCCCGGCAGGAAAAAAAGATTGCAATAAGCAATAGAATGGCTGAAATCCCTGTCTTCATTAAAGGTTTCATTTCGATTCACGTATGTTCCTTTCATATGCTAACTTCATTCTAACCGCTTGAGTGTAATAAAGGAGAGGCTTATGCAATAAATTGGGTGACCTGTTACGCAGAGAGTAAGGCGAAGTAACAACAGACACATAGAACTAACCAGGATTGAAGGCTGGCAACCATCACCCCTACCCCTCTCCCATTTCCTTCTCCTTAACGATCACCAAATCTTCCAGTCCTACCTGCATGGGGAGCAGCCCTATCTTTACCACGGCTTTCTTGCCACGCAGCTCCAGCACTTCGCCCACCTGCAGGTTACGCTTCATCTTTACCTTGTCGCCTACCTTTATATCGCCGGTGATTTCCTCGTATTTGGAATCGATCTGCTTTTGCTTTTTGCTCACTACTTTTTGCTCGTTCTTTTTGAAGAGCAGGGCGGCCATTTCGCGGATCACCTTGTTCTTGTCCTCGGTTTTTTTCCACTCGATGATCATGGTGCGCAGCTTGCGTTCCATGTCTTTCAGGTAGGCTATCCTTTCTTCCGTGATCTTGTTCTGCTGCTTTAATACTTCTACCTGCTGGCGGTGGCGTTCGCGGTCCATCACGGTTTCCATTTCCTTTTTCAGCTTCTCGTTCTCTTTCAGCAGCCGGTGGAGGTCCTTTTCTTTTTCCTGCACCTGGCGCAGGTCCTGCTCGGTGCGGTTCAGCAGCTTGTCGAGGCGGAAATGGTCTTCATCCACCATGGTGCGGGCTCTTTCTATCAGCTTTTTATCAAGGCCGATGCGTTCGGCAATGGAGAAGGTATAGGAGCTTCCCGGCTTGCCTACGATCAGGCGGTACATGGGAAGCAGGTTTGTTTCATCAAAGGCCATGGCGCCATTAACAATGCCGGCGGTTTTGTTGGCCATCACTTTGAGGTTCAGGTAGTGCGTGGTAACAATACCCAGGGCGTGCTTTCGGGCCAGTTCTTCCAGTATCACTTCGGCAAAGGCGCCGCCGAGATTGGGATCGCTGCCGCTGCCCAGCTCGTCGATAAAGAAAAGCGTTTTGCCGTTGGCATTCTCCATGAAATGCTTCATGCTCAGGAGGTGGCTGCTGTAGGTGCTCAGCTCGAATTCAATGCTTTGCGTATCACCTATATGGATCATCAACTGCTTGAAAATGCCGAACTGCGAGGAAGGGTTCACGGGCACAAGCAGGCCGCTTTGCACCATCATTTGCAGCAGTCCAACGGTTTTTAGGGTAACGGTCTTACCGCCGGCATTGGGGCCGCTGATCACCAGGATGCGGTTCTGCTGGTCCAGCGTCACGTCCACCGGTATGGTGGGCTTGCCCGACCGCTGGTTATACAGGTAAAGCAGGGGGTGGCAGGCTTTAACCAGGTGCACATGGGCCTTGTCGGTTACAACCGGGTATTCACCGCGGATGTCGATTGCAAACGAGGCCTTCGCCCTGATAAAATCGTATTCGCCGACGATGGCGTGGTAAACGGAAAGGAGGCTGCTGTAGGATGAAAGGTTTTTGGTCAGCTCACGCAGGATGCGGTACACTTCTTTTCTTTCCTCGTTCTCCAGCTCGAAGATCTGGTTGTTGAGCTCCATCGTTTCCTCGGGCTCGATAAAGGCCGTGCGGCGGCTGTCGCTTTCACCGTGGAGCACGCCTTTCACCATCCGCTTCTGCTCGGCAAAAACGGCCACCACCCTCCTGCCGTTCATAAAGCTTTCCTCGATCTCCGCCAGGTAGCCTTGCTTGTTCAGCTTGGATATGATGCGGTCGAACGCCTTACGCAGCTCGTTGCGGCGGCGGTAAAGGTTCATGCGGATGTTGCTGAGGTCATCGGAGGCGTTGTCCTTTACCTGGCCGGTTTCGTCAATTACATCGTCGATCAGGTTGAGGATGGCTTTTTCGTAATAGGTGCCGCTGATCACTTCGGCAAGGCTGCTGAAGCCCACGCGCCGTTCGGCATCGAACCAGCGGAATATTTTTTCGATGCTGGAAGCCAATTTGCGCAGGGCAACCAGCTCCTCGCCGGAGAGTACGGCACCCTCGATGCTGAGCAGGCGCAGCTCACGGCTGAGGTTGAGTACATAATCGTTGGGGAAATAAGCGGCGCTCTGAAGCAGTTGCCTGAACTCGTGCGATTGCTTCAGCTCACGGTCGATGAAATCCTTCCGGGTATGGATGCGAAGTTCCGATGCTTTCGACTTGGCATATTCCGAGCGGCATTTTTCATGTAACAGGTCCCTGATTTTATCAAACTCCAATTGCAGCGAGGCCGATTCCGGGTATAATTTCATGCAGTATCTTGTCTAAACTATATTTGGGTGCAAAGGTAGGAAAGAAGGTTAAGGGCTGGAGGGTGAAAGGTTAAAAAGCTGGGGGTGAAAGGCTCAATATTCAATGCTCAATACTCAATTTCCAAGTGTGCTTCCGAATCGGAGACCACTTGAAAATTGAACATTGATAGTTGAACATTGAATATTTTCTCTTAAGCGGCCTCACACCAGTAAGGCTAACCTCCCCTTAAACAGCCATCCGCCTTCTTCCTTTCTCCTTTTACCTTAAAAAAAAGCCAAAGCTGCTCCAAACCCTTTGTTAAAACAACGCTTTGGATTTTCTTTTGCAACCAGGAAGCTGAAATTTGTAGCACGATGGCTATACTGAAAACTTTTCTCGCAGTAGCAGGCGCACTAACGGTGCTGGCCTCCTGCAATTCAGAAAAACAATACAAGGCTATGAGCTCTTCGATCATTCATACGACCGATAAGGTCGACACAGCTACTTTCGGTACAGGCTGCTTCTGGTGTACCGAAGCCATCTTTGAACAACTGAACGGCGTTTTAAAGGTAACCTCGGGCTATGCCGGCGGACACGTTGAAAACCCCAGCTACAAGGCAGTATGCTCCGGTGAAACGGGCCATGCCGAATGCGTGCAGGTGGTTTACGAGCCCGACAAGATCAGCTACGACGAACTGCTGGAAGTCTTCTTCCAGGTGCACGACCCGACAAGCCTGAACCGCCAGGGCGCCGATGAAGGCACTCAATACCGCTCGGTAATCTTCTATCATTCCCCCGAACAGAAGGAAAGAGCCGACTATTACAAGCAGGAGCTTGATAAGAGCGGCGCCTACCCCAAGCCCCTCGTTACCGAAATCTCCCCCTCCGCCAAATTCTACGCCGCGGAGAATTACCACCAGGAATATTACGAGAACAACAAGAACACCAACCCTTATTGCGCCGTGGTCATCCGTCCCAAGCTGGAAAAGTTCCAGAAGGTGTTTGCCAAAAAACTGAAGACGAATTGAGGGGAAGGTAGAAGGCGTAAGGAGTAAGGCTTAAGTCCTAAGTTCCAAGTTCCAAGTCATAAGACTTACGGCTTACGACTTGAGGCTTTGCCTTTTACCTTTTACCTTACACCTTTTACCTCATACCTCCACATATGAAAAGACTGTCCGGCTTACAGCCCCTCTTTGTCTTCATCTTACTCTTTATTCATCCGGTAATTTATGCCCAGAAGAAGGTCATGCCTTCGGTGGAAATCCTTACCCAGGGCACCAAAACCTCCATCCGCGGCCTGAGCGTGGTGAACGACCAGGTAGTGTGGGTCAGCGGAAGCAATGGCACCATCGGCAAGTCCACCAACGGCGGCAAGGATTGGAAATGGATGGTGGTAAAAGGTTTTGAAAAGACTGAATTCCGCGACATAGAAGCTTTTGACGCTGCCACGGCCGTGATCATGGCCATTGGCGAACCCGCATACATACTGCGCACCACCAACGGCGGCGATTCGTGGAAGGTGGTATACGAGAACAAAACCAAGGGCATGTTCCTCGATGCCATGGAGTTCTGGAACGAGCAAGCCGGCATTGTCCTGGGCGATCCCATCAACGGCAAATTCTTTATTGCCCGCACCTTCGACGGCGGCAATACCTGGCGTGAAATCCCTGAAGAAAGAAAACCCCGCGCCGACAGCGGCGAGGCCTGTTTTGCCGCCAGCGGCACCAACATCAGGGCCCTGGACCGCGACGAAGCGGTCTTTGTCTCCGGCGGACTCCGCTCAAGGGTATTTATCAGGGACCAGGCTATAGACCTGCCACTTATCCAGGGAAAGGAAACCACGGGCGCCAATTCCATTGCTGTTTACGATCATTTTAAAAGAAAGGGCGGCAAGACCATGATCGTTGTTGGCGGCGATTTTAATGCGGACAGCTCCTCGGTGCAGAATTGCTTTTACAGCTCCAACCGCGGCAAAACCTGGAAAGCCTCCCGCATTCCTCCCAACGGCTATAAAAGCTGCGTCGAATATCTTTCGCGCAAGCACCTGGTAGCTACCGGCCTCCGCGGCGTGGATTATTCCATTGACGCCGGCAACACCTGGAAATCCATCTCCCCCGAAAGCTTCCACGTCTGCCGCATAGCAAAAATGGGCACAACGGTCTATTTAGCCGGGGGGAATGGTAAAGTGGCGAAATTGGTGTACCCGCAGAAATAAGTTCCAAGCCGTAAGTCTTAAGCCGGGATGAACCGCCAAGGCGCCAGGACGCGAGAATTGGAGAGGGTTTGAGTAGAGAGTGTCTTTATAGCTATCAGGCCGCTATGTTTCCTTTTTTTACAAGAGCACGAAGTTCATCCTGCAGGAAGCCTTTAAGACTTAAATCTTCATCAAGAAGGGGCCAGTGAATTCCTGAGCCACCGGCTGTTAGCTCATATTGTAGAAGATGCTCTGCGCTGGCATCACGTAGTTTAGGGTGAGCGGAAATTTTCTGGTGAAGAATAGCTTTTGTGTTTAGCACAACCAGCATGAGGTCCAGGTCCTTATGAATGTCGATAGTCTGGATGCGAAGTCCCTCTTCAAATATTAATCGCTCCAGCGCATCAAATTTATTTATTGAAGTACTCATTCCACTTTCTTTTAAATTCACCTGCATGGACCTCAAGAATTTTCTGGATTGCCTTTTCATCAGCTTTGAAAAGCCGTTCAGGTAAGCCAGTCTCGTTGAAGGTTCCAGCCAGATTTTACCCGCCCCATCTCCTTTAGTAACGTGTACATGGATCGGTCATCATTTTCATTGCTATAAAAGAAAAACCGGAAACCGTTTAATAAAAGCAATGTTGGCATGGATAGCCAAATTTACTTTTTTAATTGAAGCAGCTTCCCTCTACTTCAACTGATCAGCAATCTCCTTCACCGATACACGGCGCTTATAGTCCGCATCAAAATACCGGTAGGTAACGGAGCCGTCCTTGTTGATGATGTAAACGGCAGGAACGGGAAGGTAGGCTTCTTTCTGGCCGTTGGCTTTCAGAAGGTCGATCTCGCTGCTCTTATAACGCTGAACGGTCCTGTCGTCCACCTTAAAGGCTACCTGGTAGGCCTTGGCGATCTTCATGTCGGCGTCATAGAGGATGGGGAAAGTGGCCTTGGTCTTTTCCACTGTTTTGGATATGCCTTCCTTCATCTCGGGGGTGATGGCTACCACGGTAGCCCCTTTGCCGGTAATAAGGGAGAGGGAGTCCTGCAGCTTTTGCAACTGCTTGTTGCAGTAGGGGCACCAACTGCCGCGGTAAAACAGCACTACCACGCTGCCCTTCTTCCGCAGTTCCTTCAGGCTTATTTCATTGCCGTTCTGGTCCGTACCCTTAAAGTCGTAGGCCTTGGAGTTGATGAACAGCCCTTCGGGCTTGTCCTGGGCAAAGGCAAGCGCTACAAACAGGGAGGAAAGCAGGGAGAGAGCAAGTTTTTTCATAACAGGCATTTGGGTTTCCAAAAATAACCGGACGGGAGCGAAATTTCTACGGATAAAGGGCAATTAACAGTTTATTGAGAGAAGCTGATGGCTTATGGCTGATAGCTGTTGGCCTGTGAACATACGGCCTATCAGCCTTTTTCTCCTAAAAAAGAATTCAGGTTAACCGCCAGGACGCCAGGACGCAAGAGCGGAAAACTGGCCGGAGACGACCGGTCACCGAAATGCTTCTCTTCTTTGCGCCTCTGCGTGAAATATCTTCGCGTCTTGGCATCCTGGCGGTTAGATTTCACTTCGGAACATGAAATACACGGCGCCGAGGAGAAAGCAGAAGGAGATCAGGTGGCGGAGCTGGAAGGATTCCTTGAGGACAACTACGGCAAATACGCTGAAGACTACGAGGGTGATGACTTCCTGGAGCATTTTGAGCTGGAAGGCGCTGAAGCCGCCGGCGTAACCGATGCGGTTGGCAGGCACCATCAGGCAGTATTCAAAAAAAGCAATACCCCAACTGAGCAGGATAGCTTTCCACAATGGCCAGCCCTGCTGCTTCAGGTGATAGTACCAGGCAAAGGTCATGAAGACGTTGGAAGCGAGGAGAAGAAGGAAGGTTCTCATGGCGTGAATGGTGAATGGTCAATGGTGAATGGGGCCGCTTA
>DASWNB010000105.1:0-2395 GCA_036399455.1 Flavisolibacter sp.
AAACAAAATGGCCATAAGGCATTATGGCTATACCTCGAAGGAATTCAGGACCATGACCATCCTCGACATCAGGCCCCCGGACGACAGGAGCCATCTTCATACCCTCATCAGGAACAAGAGAACCAACCAGAAGACTTTTCGCCAGGGAAGATGGACGCATGTAAAAAAGGACGGTGATAAGATATTTGTCGAGATCACATCCCACCGCATCAACTATCATGGAAAAGAGGCCACCCTGGTGCAGGCGCAGGATATTACCGAAAGGGTAAAGCTGGAGCACCTGCTGCTTGAAGAAAAGATCAACCACCAGAGGGAAATGGCCAAGGCCGCCCTCGATGTGCAGGAAAAGGAAAGAACCGAAATCGGGAAAGAGCTTCACGACAACGTGAACCAGATACTGACCAGCGCCAAGCTCCAGCTTGAGTACATGGACCAGAGCACGGAAAAAGAAAAGATGAGGCTCAACGGCATCAGGCTGGTGAACACGGCCATCAACGAGATCCGCAAGCTCTCCAAATCGCTGGTCCCTCCATCCCTGAAGGATATCGGCCTGGTGGCTTCCGTTCACGACCTGATCGAGCATGTAAACTCACCGCATACCAGGATCGAGTTCTTCACCGATGGAATCGACGACAGCCTGGACAAGGGGCTCCAGCTTACCATCTTCCGCATCACCCAGGAGCTCACCACCAACATCATCAAATACGCCGAAGCTTCCAGCGCCGAGATCAGGCTCCACAGGATCAACAACAGCGTGGTGCTTTCCGTATCCGACGACGGGAAAGGCTTTGACCTCGCAAAGCACCGGAAGGGAATAGGCCTGAACAACATCATCAACCGCGCCGACATATACCGCGGTAAGGTCAGTATCAGGTCGGAGCCCGGCAAAGGTAGCAGGGTAGTCATCACTTTCCACCTCAATGCGGTCGCGGTAGCGGAACGATGAACGATGAACGATAACCGATGAACGATAACCGATGACCGTTAACCGATGACCGATGAGAGACAACCGATGGCCGATGAAAAGAACGCCTCTGTCATCCGTTATCGGTTGTCGGTTGTCGTTCATCGGTTATCGGTTATCGGTTAACGTTCATCGGTTATCGTTCATCGTTCATCGGTTATCTCCCCGGGCATACTTGTTGTGCTGAAAAGGGAAACATAAACTGATGAACGATCTTTCCGGGAAAACCGTAGTAATAACAGGTGCTTCCAGTGGCGCAGGCAGGGCAATAGCTGTTGAATTGGCGAAAAACGGAGCAAGGCTGGTGCTGGGAGCGAGGCGGGAACAGGCACTGGAAGAAGTAGCCGCCGAATGCCGCTCATTGGGTGGAGATGCCCATGCAGTTGTAACGGACACACGCGATGCGGAAGCGGTGCACCGGCTGTTGCGCAAGGCGCTGGAACTGGATGGTAAAGTAGACGTATGGATCAACAATGCCGGGGTGTTGGCTGCCGGCGAACTGGAGCAGGTTCCCGCCGCCGTAAACGAAGCCGTTATCCGGACAAACCTCATAGGCTATATACACGGCGCTCATGCCGTGCTGCCTGTTTTTAAAAGGCAGGGACAAGGTATATTGATAAATAACATATCCATCGGCGGGTGGTTTCCCACACCTTACATGACCGCCTACTGCGCCAGCAAGTTCGGCCTGCGCGGGTATTCCGAATCATTGAAAGGCGAGCTGAAAGACTACCCGCACATTCATGTGTGCGACCTCTATCCCGCTTTCCTCGACACACCGGGAATGCAGCATTCAGCCAATTTTACAGGTAAGCAGCTCTCGCCTTCTCCACCTCTCTACGATCCGCGTAAGGTAGCCAGCGCCGTGGTCCGCCTGATAAGCCGTCCCCGCTCTAAAACTACTTTGGGTGCATTCCCTGTTTTCCTGCGGATGGCTTCCCTTGTATTTCCCGTACTCAGCCGCTCCATCACTGCCTCACTTATAAAAAATTACCTGAAAGGGGCAGCTCCCACCGTCCACACTTCCGGCAACGTGCTTCAGCCCGTTGACTACGGCACCGGCATTGATGGCGGCTGGCGCAACGTCTCCCTCAAACCCGCTCCACGCACCAGGCTTCTTCTTTTTGCAGCCGCTGCCGGGTTGCTGCTGTTGGGAAGAAGATAGGGGAGAGAAGCTGCAAGCTGCTGGCTTCAAGCTGCAAGCTTTGTGCACGTACGGTGGATTGGGAATTTGGTTATCGGAAGATGAGTTGACTTAACCGCCAGGACGCCAGGACGCGAGAAGAAGGGCAAAAGGCATAGGCATAAAGCGTCCTGCATTTTTCCTTGCGCCTTTGCGTCCTGGCGGTTAATCTATTCTTCTTTAAAACGATAATGATAATAGCCTGTACGTGTACAAAGCTCGCAGCTCACTCTCCTATCCATACCGAG
>DASWNB010000106.1:0-8226 GCA_036399455.1 Flavisolibacter sp.
CTCCGGGTGGGACTTCAACAACCCGGGATTGATCGGTTTTATCCGGCTTTCGCAGGCGCTCCAGTTCTTCGGGTTCTTTGTCATTCCCGTAGTCCTGTTCGCTTACTTTTCCGACCCGCGTCCGGGCCAGTACCTGGGACTCCGCCAGCCGACAAAGAACCGCTACTGGGCATTTGCCCTTCTTATCATGATCATAGCTATCCCGCTGGTGCAGTACACGGGTTTCCTCAACAGGCAGATCAACCTGGGCCCCGAAATGCAGCGGTGGATACAAACCCAGGAGGAGCAGGCCAACAGGATCATCGGCTATATGCTGAAGAACCGGGCACCCAAAGAGCTTATCCTCAACCTTATTTTCATTGCGCTGATGGCAGGCATTGGCGAGGAGCTTTTTTTCCGCGGCGTGCTCCAGCGCATGTTCATCCGCTGGTTCAGGCATCCATGGGCGGGCATCCTGGTCACGGCTATTCTGTTCTCCGCCATACACATGCAGTTCCTGGGATTTATCCCCCGCCTGCTGATGGGCGTTCTGCTGGGCGCCATCTACTGGTACAGCGGCAGCCTGTGGGTGGCCATTGCCGCGCATTTTGTGTATGATGCCTTTATCATAATGATGGTGTACTTCCAGCCCCGCCTGGCAGATCCAAATGCGGAAATGATAAACCCTGCCAATATCGCGGTGGCGGCACTGGTAAGCGCCGCACTGGTAGCCTTGCTGCTATGGCAGATGCGCAAAAACTCAACCACCAGCTACGCCGCGATCTATAAAGATGATCATCCCAAAAAAGACGAGTTCAGCTTCTAACCATGGCTTTCAACTGGCAAACCTTCAGAACCCGGGCGCTTACCGCTATTGTTTTTGCCGCCGTCATGCTGGCAGGATTGTTCTATGACCGCTGGTCGTACTTCCTGCTTTTTACCGTCATCCATTTCGGGTGCTGGATGGAATACCAGAAGCTGGTGGAAAAATTCAATCCCGATTACCACGACCGCACCGCGTTTCACAAGTACGGCATCATGGTGGCGGGATGGTGCATGCTGCTGTTCTTTACCAACGACGAGCTGTATATCGACAGGATAAGGCTGAACAAGGTAGGATGGTGGCTGGGCCTCGCACTGGCGGTATTGCTGCCCATGGCAGAAACGCTGTCGAAAAAACTGCTGGTCAAGAATCTCGGGTACTCTATCGCAGGGATCTTCTACATCTCGCTTCCGCTGGCGCTGATGGTTGATATGCGCAACAGGTGGATAGAGGAAGACTACGCCCTTTCCATGACCGTTCCCCTGCTCATCATTTTCTCCATCTGGATAAACGATACGATGGCCTACATCGTAGGCTCGCTCATCGGCAAGCGGCCGCTCTCTCCCATCTCCCCCAAAAAAACCTGGGAAGGAACCGTAGGCGGCGTGCTGCTCACAGTGGTAGTGATCGGGCTCATTGCTTACTATACGGAAAGGATCAGCGTAATCCATGCCTGCATCATGTCGGCCCTCGCAGCAATCTTCGGCACCTTCGGCGACCTTGCCGAAAGCAAGCTCAAACGCATGTCCGGCGTAAAGGACAGCGGCTCCATCATGCCCGGCCACGGCGGCTTCCTCGACCGCTTCGATTCACTGCTTTTTGCAGCAGTGGTTGTTTGGTTTTATGCAGCTTTTCTTGTAGGTGCGAGTTATTAGCTGCGAGAGGGCTGCGCTGCGCTTGCCCTTTGATTTAACCGCCAGGACGCCAAGACGCGAGGATTTCACGCACTTGTCCCGCAGCAGGCGGGAAAGGCGCAAAGGAAAGGCAAAGAAACAGTCGTTTATCCTGTAGTCATTCCCTTCGTGTTTCTTTTAGCATACCGGCGCCTCCGAAACTACAATCCTGAGAAGAGCGCAAAGGAGGGTCGCAAGCTCCCGTGAAATCCTATAGGAGCCTGCGACTTTTCTTTGCGCTCTTGGCTGGTAATAACTACAGAGGCGCCGGAACACTGAAAGAACACGAAGGGGAAAACTGTAATCCAAACGGCCATTCTTTGCCTTTCCTTTGCGCCTTTCCCGCCTGCTGCGGGACAAGTGCGTGAAATCCTCGCGTCTTTGCGTCTTGGCGGTTAATCCTCACCTTTGCTCATGCTTCAGCAAATTCAGCAATACTTTGCTTCGGGGGCTACCCTGGGGTATGAATTCCGGAGGGAACAGCTACAGCGGTTAAAGAAGGCTATCATGGATCATGAACAGGAGATCTATGAGGCGCTTCATACAGACCTGAAAAAGAACAGGGAAGAAAGCTGGGTGACGGAGATCGGTATTGTCATGTCGGAGATCAATTATGCGATGAAGAAGCTGAAGCGCTGGATGAAGCCGCAGAGGGTGAGTACTAATCTTGTCAACCTTCCTTCAAGCAGTCATATATACTACGAGCCGCTGGGAACGGTGCTCATCATCGGCCCCTGGAATTATCCCCTGCAGCTAACCTTTGCGCCACTGGTTGGAGCTATTGCCGCGGGTAACTGCGCCGTGCTCAAGCCCAGCGAAGCCGCCCCGGCCACTGCCGCCCTTATGGAGAAGATAGTACGCAATACATTCGATCCTTCCTATATCACCGTGGTGCAGGGCGATGGCTCGGAAGTCATTCCCCGCCTGATGCAGGAAATCCGCTTCGACCATGTCTTCTTCACCGGCAGCACTTATGTTGGACGGCTTATTTACGAAATGGCCGCCAGCCAACTCATACCCGTTACACTGGAGCTGGGCGGGAAAAGCCCCTGCATCGTTGAAAGCGATGCCGACATACAGGTGACTGCCAAACGCATAGCCGTCACCAAGTTCAGTAATGCAGGGCAGATGTGCGTAGCGCCCGATTACCTTCTGGTGCACGAAAGCATCCGCGACCGCTTTCTTCCGGAACTGATCAAATACATTACCCAATTTTACAATGCAGAGGAAGTACGCGATTATCACTTCGGCCGCATCATCAATGAAAAGCAGTTTGCCCGTATAGTGGAGTACATGAAGGAAGGAAAGGTTGTTTACGGCGGCGGCTCCGATGCTGAAACCCTGTTCGTTGAGCCAACCATACTGGCCGATGTACCCGCAGGCTCAAAGGTTCTCCGGGAGGAAATATTCGGTCCGCTGCTGCCCGTAATAAGCTGGAAAGAAGAACGCGAAGTATATGAAACAATAAGAGCCAACAACAACCCGCTGGCCCTGTACGTGTTTACTTCCAGCCAGTCCAAAGCCGACAAATGGATACGCACCATACCCTTCGGCGGCGGCTGCGTGAACAACGCAAGCTGGCACCTCACCAACCACCACCTGCCCTTCGGCGGCCGCGGCAACAGCGGCCTGGGCAGCTACCACGGCAAGTACTCCTTCGAAACCTTCAGCCACCGCAAGGCCATCATGAAAACCCCTACCTGGTTCGATCCCGCCATTAAATACCCGCCGTTCAAGGGAAAGCTGGGATTATTTAAAAAGGTGATCCGGTGAGGAGTCCACGGTCCACGGTCCACAGGCGAGTCTTTTGGAGGGAGATGCTTTTCTTTGGGTACGGTCAATGTCAATACCCAATATTCAACGCTCAATGTTCAATTCTCAAGTAGATCTCCGAATTGGAAACTCCCTGAAATTGAACATTGAATATTGAATATTGAGTATTCTGCCTTAAGCCACCGCTTTTGACTTACGACTTAGGGCTTACAACTTGCATCCCCCTAAAAAGAACGGCCGCCCACCCTGAACCACGTCTGTGGACCGTGGACTGTGGACTGTGGACCTTTCCCCTTATTTTTGCCTCTCATGCGCATACACAGAGAAGGAATACAAACCATTGTCGTCAGCACCGTTGTGGTGGCTGTCATTGTTTTACTCACCATGTTTTTCCTGATGCCGCGGTATCCCATACTGGGTTGGATCATCTCGATAGGCACGCTGGGGCTGCTGATCTTTATCCTCTCCTTCTTCCGTATTCCCAACCGGAAGCATGTGGAAAGCGATGACGTACTTGTAGCGCCCTGCGATGGAACGGTGGTGGTGATCGAGGAAGTGCAGGCCGACGAGTATTTCAATGACAGGAGATTACAGCTTTCCATATTCATGAGCCCGCTCAATGTGCACGTCAATCGCAATCCCGTCAGCGGCGAAGTGCTTTACAGCCAATACCACAAGGGCAAATACCTGGTGGCCTGGCATCCAAAATCTTCTACCGAAAATGAGCGCCATTCCGTGGCGTACCGCCACAACGGCCGTGAAATACTGGTAAAGCAGATAGCCGGGGCATTGGCCAAACGTATCGTCAACTACCTCAAGCCCGGCGATAAAGTAGCCCAGGGCGGAGAAATGGGCTTCATCAAATTCGGCTCCCGCGTCGATCTGCTCCTTCCCCTCGACACTAAGATCGACGTGAAGATCAACGAGAAAGTCAAAGGCGGCGTGACGATATTGGGTCGTTGGGAGAATGAAGTTTCTGAGTAGGTTCCTGGTTTCTTGTTTCTGGTTTCTGGTTCGTTAGGCCCGATCACCCCTTTGTAGCTCAGCCTTTCGCCTTTTACCTTCTGCCTTCTCCCTTAAAAAAAACATTATTCCGGAGCCGGGAAATTCTTCCTAACTTAAAGGAACAATCCCTTAACATGAAGAAGTATATACTCGTAATGAGCATCGGTCTGTTGACGGCTGCCGGCGTTACCGCCACAGTGATGAGCACCGGAAACAACTCCACTACCAAAAAGGAAACAACAACCAAAGAAACCACCACCAAGAAGGAAAAGAAATGCGGCAAGAGCACTGAAAAGAAAAGGTGCGGCTTGTACAGGATGTTCAATAGCTAGGAGGGTTTCTCCGGTTCCTGGTTTACAGTTTCTCGTTTGTGGTTTCTGGTTCTTTAGGTTCAATCCCTCCTTCTTTGCGGCACTTTGCGCATTCTTTGCGTGCTTTGCGGTTAAACCAACAGGCGGAGTGACCGCACCTAAAGAACCAGAAACCACAAACAAGAAACCAGGAACTAAAATATTTCCTTCAGTTCCTTCAGCATCCTCACCGTATACGTTGGCTGGATATCCTGCTCCACGCCACTGTAGTTCACATGTACCTGGTCCATGCCTACACCCATGGCGCCGGCAATATCCACCTCCAGGCTGTCGCCGATCATAATGCTTTCGTCCACCGAAGCGCCCGTCCTGTTCATGGCATATTCAAAGATTTCCCGCTCCGGTTTTATGCTGTTGGAGCATTCAGAAGTAACCACCACTTTAAAGAACACGTCCAGCCCGCAGCATTGCAGCTTGCTGTGCTGGGTTTTTTCAAAGCCGTTGGTGATGAGATGCAACTGGTAGCCCTTGTCCCCCAGGTATTGCAGTACTTCCTTTGTATCCGGAAACAGCAGGGTGCGTGTGGGTAGCAGTTGAAGGAACATATCGCTCATCTCCCTGGTCAGTTCGTCATCGGCAATGCGGAAGTCGAGCAGGGTAAGCCACATGCGTTTGAGGCGCAGCTCTTCCTGCTTGATGTACCCCTTGCGGTAGCGGGCCCAGAGCTTGTCGTTGTGCAGGAGGTAGTTTTTATAAAACAGGTCGAAGTCGTGAACGCCGCGGTCCGCCAGTTTCATATCCAGGTGCAGTTGCTCCAGCGTGGCCCTTGCGTTCGCATCAAAATCCCATAATGTATGATCCAGGTAGAAGAACAGGTGTTTGTATTTCATGTATGGCCCGATAGGGTTTAGATTTGCAGTTTAAAGCACCAAATTTACTCCAACATGATGAATGCTGTGATCACCGGCGCTTCGAGGGGAATAGGAAAGGCCGTAGCGCAAACCTTCGCCACCTTTGGCTTCAATCTCTATCTCTGCTCCAGGAGCGAAGAAAAACTGCTGCAAACGATGGAAGAGCTGAAGAAAGATTTTCCGCACGTAACCGTAAAAGGTCAGGCAATGGACCTGGGAGTAAAAGCCCAGACCCGCCTGTTTGGCGAGTGGGTGCTGAACACGGCCGGCAGCGTGGACGTGCTGGTGAACAACGCAGGCAGCTTCATTCAGGGCAACGTGTCCGACGAGCCCGATGGCGCACTCGAAACCATGCTCAATGTAAACCTGTTCAGCGCATACCATCTTACCCGGACGCTGCTGCCGGCCATGAAGGCGGCCGGATCGGGCGACATCTTCAATATCTGCTCCATTGCCGGACTGGCTGCCTACCCCGGCGGCGGAGCCTACAGCATCAGCAAATTCGCCCTGCTGGGCCTTACCCGCAACCTGCGGCAGGAAATGAAGCCGCATGGGATCAGGGTGACCGCGGTGATTCCCGGCGCCGTTTATACCGATTCCTGGAAAGGCAGCGGCGTGCCCGAAGAACGCATCATGGAAGCGGAAGACATTTCAAGAATGATCTACGCCGTTACCCAGCTATCGCCGCAGGCCGTGGTGGAAGACATTATAATGCGTCCCCAACTGGGAGATTTATAGCCGCCGGGTGCAATCTTCTTTCCATTAATCACAATCGGCAGGGCAGGAAGATGGCGCCTGAGTATTTTAGATAACTCATGAACCGTGTCGCCTGTCTGTTGTTAATTGTCCTCTCCCATTTTTCCGCTACCCCGCAGGATGTTCAAACCATCGTGCCCGCCCGTCCCGTCACGGCAGGAACCGCCTTCCAGGTGCAATACGTGGTCACCGGCGCACCGGCCAGCATCGAATCGGCGCCAGCTTTTGACAGCTTTCGCGTGGTAAGCGGGCCACACATATATAAAGGCAGGACGGAAGTAAAAGGACAGAGCGTCACCATAGAAAACATCATCTACACACTTGTTCCCTCCGGGCCCGGGAAGTACCGCATACCGGGTGTTGTCGTCAGCATCAACGGTTCGGCCGTAAGAAGCGGCGATGCCTACATTACAGTTGTGCCCCAGCCGAAGGTGAGCTTTACTGCCTCTTCCGGCAATACCGATATTTCGCTTTATGCTCCATCCCGCGGCAATATGGAAAAGACCGTTAGCGAGAACCATTTTATCAAGACGGAAGTCAGCAGGAGGGAATGTTACGAAGGCGAGCCTGTGGTGGCCACCTTCAAGCTGTATTCGCGCCTGCAATCTTCTTCGGAAGTGGTGAAGACGCCCTCGCTATACGGCTTCAGCGCCGTGGATATGCTGGACATCAACAAGGCCCACCAGTCCGTTGAAAAACTGGGCGACCAGGTTTATAACATCAGCATACTCCGCAAGGTGCAGCTTTATCCCGCCCAGTCAGGCAAGCAGATGATCGACCCCATGCACGTACGCAGCGAGATAGAGTTCCGCGGTTCCTTTAGCGATGCCCGCAAGACCGTTGTTGAAAGAGAGATCCGCTCCGCTCCCGTAGCCATCAATGTAAAGGCGCTGCCTGCCGGAAGGCCGGAGAATTATTCCGGTGCGGTGGGGCAGTTCACCCTTCAAAGCAGCCTCGAAAGCCCGGAGCTTGCGGTGAACGGCCAGGGAAAGCTTACCGTCACCATAGCAGGCAGGGGAAATTTCATACAGTTCAATCCTCCCGTGCTGCAATGGCCTTCGGACGTAGAGTACTTCGATCTGCCTTCTTCCGACGACATCCGCAACGACCATGCGCCTGCGGAGGGAAAAAGAATCTGGCAGTTCGGCTTCACTGCCTCGCATACCGGCCGCTACGTGCTGCCTCCCGTACACTTCTCCTTCTTCGATCCCGCAGCGGGCCGCTTTGTTGCCCTCAGCACCGATTCGCTCCGCTTTGAAGTAACAGCCCACAAGAAAACAGTAGCTGCCGTGAGCAGCGATTATGCCCTGCCCTCCAATGCCTGGTGGATCATTCTCTGCCTGCTTCTCCTGGGAGGCATCGGCGTAATTGTATTCAGGAAAAAGATAGCTTCCAAAGTCATCCCTGCTCCGCCGCAGGACACCGCACCCGATTACCCTGCCCAGCTATCGGCCCTGCCGCTCCACGAAATGAACGATAAGCAGGCTGCCCTGGCCATCCGCCAGCTTCTCTCCGCCTTCATGAAGCACCGCCACGGCACCGACCTCATAGCCCTCCTCCAGCACCGCCTCCCCCAGGCGCAATGGAAAGGCTACCGCACCCTCACCGAAGATTGTGAGCTGATAGCGTATGCGAGTATTGATAGTGATGGAAGAAAAGAAGATCTGCGGAGAAGAGCGAAGGAACTGATGACGTAGAAGGGTTTCTGGTTTACGGTTTCTTGTTCCTGGTTCTTTAGGTGCAGTCTTTCCTATAGTACGTGAGGGCGTTTTAAG
>DASWNB010000107.1:0-7767 GCA_036399455.1 Flavisolibacter sp.
TCTCCCTCAAGTTCCAGGAGTGTGTTCAGCAGTTGAATGGTTTCTTTCGTCACGCCTTTTTTCTGCGCCAGCGCTATCCCTTCTTTTGTAACAATGTAGTAAATGGTGGTGAGCGCCGTGTTCAGGAGAGCCCTGTCCGAGGCAGAAAGCACCGAAGGCTGCACGGACTCCGAAGAGCAATCCTGCCTGTAGCTGCACGAAAGCGTTATGGTGATGTCGCGCTTGCCTTCGTTGAGCAGCAGCACGGGTGATGCCAGTACGAAGCCGATGCGGGCATAGGGATAAGGCTCGGGCGATGCTTCGCCCACGTTTGTGAACCTGCCCATGCGGGCGCCCAGGGTGGGCCAGTTCTTTGCAGCACCATCGGGAAAATCCTTTGAAATGCCATCAGCCTTGTCGGACTTCGGTGCCATGTAAACACCTTCCAGCAGGGAGAGATCGCTGTTGTCATGCGCCAGCTCGCTGTTCAGGTAAAGCGTCCGGACTTCTTCCACCTGTGTCTTGTTCACAACGATCTCGTCGTCCAGCTCAAAAAGAATTTCCGCGTTGTTCTTGTCCTTGGCATCCTTTACCTGCAATCCTTTTTTCAGAAGATGGGTGTCGAGCTGCTTTTGTATCTCGAAAACAATGTGGGCCTTGTCAGCCTCCGCGTTGCGGGGCTGGAGGCGCAGCACATCTTTGAAAAAGAAATCGAGGTGCTTTTTGGTGAACCCGTTAAGGTCCGACTGCAGGTGCTGGAACAGCTTGAGAAAAGCAAACAGCAGGGCCAGGTGAGGCGTGTGCTCCTGCTTCAGCTCTTCGCTTGTGGAGAAGAGGCTTTCTTCTATGCTGTGTTCCGCTGCGCCGGAGAGCAGCTTCACGGCTTCGATCATGGCGGGCCAGAGCGAGGACAGCGCTTCCATCATGCCCATCAGCCGGTTGCGGCTGCCCCTGCGGGCACGGAGGCTTGTATCAACTGCGTTCAGGTCGGATGACTGCAGGTTCCATATCGCGTTTTCAGCCAGCGGCGTGAAGTTGATGCTTTTGATGCAGTGTTCCCTTGCGGCCGAGTTCGCCAGGGCGATAAAGCTTTTCACGGGGTCCATCAGCCGGTCGGTCACCAGGTTTTCCAGCATCTGCTCAAATACGAGCTGGCTGTTGTCTACAGACTTGTGCCAGGTGTTGATGCGGTAGATGGTGCTGTAGTACATGTAGTGGATCACCAACTGCAATGTTCTTTTGCCGGGACGCTTGTAGAACAGAGACCTATAGAAATCAAACTTCCCTTCCACCGCGGCTGAGCCGTATTTGCTGATGGAAGAGAGATTGAAAGGAGTGCTTTTGTTGAAGAAGGGCTGCCAGTCGCTTGTGGCAAGGTTGGCATCGTAATAATTGATGTGCCGCGACAGCTTGGTGAAATAGTCGAGCAGGTCAGCCAGGGTGCGGCCGTCTATCTTCGGTGCATTCACATCAAGCTCGGGTATCAGCCGCTGTCGCTGGCTCACACCCGGGTCGTTCTGGAAGGGATGTATGATGTTCTTGCATTGAGACATACGGGGAATGGATTGGTAAGGCGGCAGGTTATCAGATGGACCTTAGCGCCTCGTTTTTATAATAATCATATACATAGTTGAAACGCGAGTTGGTTCCCGGTATGGAGTATTCCACTTCTATGGTAAACCTTCCCTGGATGATGTCGAACGAATCCGCCGACGTCACCTCCACTTTTTCAGCAATGATGCGCGGCTCGTAAATAAGAATGGCGTTCTCCACCAGGTCCTGTATATACCCGATCACCGAGCTGCTGAGCGGCTCAAACAGGAAATCGTGCAGGTTGCATCCGTAGCGCGGCTGCATCACCCGCTCACCCAGGCTGGTGGAAAGAAGTATGTTGAGGCTCTGGTTGATGTCCTCTATGTCCTTCACCAGCTCCACGCTTCCCGTGGTGTTGTCGAAGGTGGGCGGGAAGAACCAGCCGGTACCGAGGAATGTATTGTTCGAGCTGTTCATGTACTCTTTTTTTAATGTTATTCAATCAGCCCCCGATCATCACGGTCATTTCACCCATCACGATCACGCCGCCGTGCGCCGTCATATCGCCCATGCGGGCTGCAGGCTTTCCTCCTATCAGCACCGTGGCCGAGCCCTGTATGATGGTGTCGGGAACGCCCACGCAGGTGAGCATGTCGCCGATCACCGCGGCAGGGCGGCTGCCTATCAGCACCGTAGGAACGCAGGGTGCCATCACGGGCCCGCCCACGTGGGGCACCGGGCCGGGATTTACCAGCGGGCATGTATGCATATCTCCAAGTCGTGCTGCGGGGGGCATCTGCTTTGGGTTTAGTTGATTTTTACCAATGATCCTTTTATCTCGGTTATGCCGTTGCTTGTGATCTGTGCGGAGCCTCCACCTTCCAACGACAGGCTGCCGCTTCCTTTTGCGCCAAGGGACACTGCCTGTATGGAGAGCTGCGCGCCTGCCGCCAGTGTCAGGTTGGTACCCGCGGTGATCTTTACTTCCAGCGGGCTTTCCAGCTTGATGCCGGTAGGGCTCAGCGTAACCGTATTATTGTTCTGGTCCTTCATTTCTATCTTGGAGCCTGCTTCATCCAGCTTGATGCTGTTGCCCGCAGGCGTGTCGATGGTAATGGTTTTTGTGTCGTCGTTAAAGTGAATGTGCATCCCGCTGCGGGTAGTAAATCCTTTTTCGTGGTTCACATCCTGGGCAGTGATCGGCGCGGGCTTGGCGCTGCTGTGCATCATGCCCAGCATCACCGCATCGCGGGGATCGTCGTTGATGAATCCTACGATCACCTCGTCGTCGATCTCGGGCATGAAGAAGGCGCCCCTGTCGCTTCCTGCATCCAGGCTGGCTACACGTGTCCATATACCCTGTGCGTTGTTATCGATCACCGGTATCCTTACCAGTATGCGGTTCTCGCCATCGGGGTCGCTTTCCAGTTGCATCACCTTTCCTACCTGCAGGCCCTGTATGGAGCCTACAAGACCGCCGCTGGGCGTATCGTGCAGGTCGGGGATCTTCCTGCTGTATAATTCGGGATCGAGGCCAAACTGGATGTGCGTGTCCCAGGAACCTACGGAGATGTCGTGCCTTACAGCCGTTGTGTAAGCCTTGCCTGTGAAGCGGTCGCCGACACCTTCCAGTTGCACCATGTCGCCGGGCTTTATGCCGGAGAAGCCCAGTATGCGGGCCCGTCCCCTGATCTTTGCCAGCCTGCTGCGCAGGAGACAGGCATTGGCCCAGTCGCGGAGCTCCTGCTCCAGCCTGTGGCCGCTGTGGTGAAGGTCGTACTGCTCCAGGTTGATGGCTTCCGCCAGCGTGCTGCCGCTCAGGTTTCCCGGCTCGGTAAACGGCACGGAGGAAACATCCGATTCGAACAATTGCTGGTTGCTGTAATCCCAGGAGCGGGTACGCACCGATTTGAATTGCGTTCTTGCATCCATCTCCGCCTCAAATTCAAGCAGCGAGCTTCCGTAGGTCACCTGCACTACTGCGGCAGGCGTGGTCACGGGCTTTACCACTTTTATTTCGCCGTCGCTCACCAGCACAAGCATGCCGTTGGCTTCCGCCCTCAGCAAAAGAAAATCCCAGTCCGAAAGATGGTGCTGCACGATCTCCTTGTGCTGGAGCGTGGTGGCGTCGCCGGTCCTTGAAAGCCCGGAGTAGCCGCCCACCAACTGGTCGAACACATCGCTGTCCTTTACATCCTCGTAGTATTTGCTTTTCCGGCCCACGGTCATTTTGATCGCTTCGTCCTTGCATTCGATAATCAGCTCGCTGTTGCCGTTCTCGCGAACCTTTATGGCGTGCTTGGTGATGACGCCTTTGAACACCTGCGTGTTGTTGCCGTCGCGGCCAACCTTCACCTTTATTTTTTTGCCGGGGATAAAGAAGGCTTCGTTGCTGATGGCGAAGGTGCGGTCGGCGGCCTCGCCGTCGCGGAACACGATCTTTGCGACAGGTATCTTGTTGGCTTCCTTGACCACGGAAATGGAAAGCACCTGGAAGGCAGGGTCAATAGCCGCATCATCCACCAGTATGTCGTAGGTGGACACATCGTGCCGCGAAGTATTCGGTATTACCAGCTCTCCCATCAGGTTTCGTTTTTATCAAAAGGCGGAAAGTACAGGTCGGTACCCGGCTGAAGGTTCCTGAGCCGGGACAGCCTGTTTGCTTTAGCCACCTGCAAGTAATATTTGCTGTCGTTGTAAATCTTATAGGTCATGAGGTCCAGGCGGTCGCCTGCCGTGCCTTTCCTGTAGTGCGTAAGGTCGGGTGACGACTGTCTTTCCCTTGCGGTCCTTGCCTGCTGCGCCAGGTAGTTGAGGAACGTGGCGTTGATCTTTACCCTGAGCGGCGTGCCGTCCGGCTTGAACAGCGTGTAGTTTATATCGAGGTTGGAGAGGATGCACGGGAACTGAAGGTACTTTCCCCAGAAAAGCTTCAGGAACCTGGGCCTGTGTATCTCGCCTTCAAAATCGTACACGCTGGCGAGGAAAGCATCCAACTGGTCCTTCACATCCTTTTTATCGTCCGATGTGTACTTGTAGCCTTCCATCGTCTGTGTGCCGTCGAGCACGAACTCGATGCGCATCTGCTCGGGCACCGTGGATTTGAAGCGCGGGTCGGTTCCATGGTTGCCGTGGCCCCTTCGCTGGTCCACCTCGATCTTGTAGTTCTTGGTGTACGTTTCGGGGTTGATGGGCACGATAAACCTACGGCTCACATCCTCGCTGTTCTGGGCGTAATTGCGGTCGCTGTAAGAATGGATGGTAAGCTTTTCCAGCGCTGGTCTATCTGTCATTTTTTTCCTTCAGGATTTCGAGAATTTTTTCAATACAGGTGTTGATCATCTCTTCGTTGCCCGGCACGCCGTTGTTGTCCGCACCGGTAGCCTGGTCGCCCGGGGCGCCCTGCCCTCCGCCACCGCCGGAGCCGATGGTGGCCTTTATCACCAGTTCGCGTATTTCAATCGGCATCAGACACCATTTTTAAATACAAACCTGTTATAATTCAACTCGAGTGTTTCTATCAGTATCTCGCCCCTTTCGGCATTCAGCTCTCCCACCTTCCAGCTTTTTGGCCACACCCAGATGGCGCTCCAGAACAGCAGCGGCACATGGTCTTCGTTCAGCAGTTGTATCTCCACGCTGGGCAGCGGCTCCACCGTTTCTTCCTCGAATGCGCGGCGGAACCATTGGGAGATGGCCGAGTCCTGCAGCCGGAGCAATCCTCTTTTTAAAACCAGCGGGCCGTATTTGCGGCGCACGGGTATGATGTGCTCGTACCGGTTCTCGCCGCCTTCCTTTACCGTTTCGGTTTCAATCGAGGCATCGAGGCCGGCAACGGACTGAAAGCGCATCTCCACGGAAGACTCCACCGAGTTATCCGCGGGCCTGTTGCCGTCGCCCCTGAGGCTTTCGAAGATCACGCGGAAGTGAAAGCCGACGTTCTGGTGAAAATGAAAGGGCAGCGCGTCACTCATATCAATCCACGTTCATGATTTCAAGGCCTTCATGCACCAGCTCCATTGTTTCGATGGCCACCTCGTTGGCGTCCGCCTTCAGGTCGGTGGACTGTATCTTGGAGGGCCAGGCGTTTTGCAGGCGCCAGGTGATCATGGGCTCGTGGTTCTCGTTGAGCAGGATGATGGTGACCGTTCTGCGGTACATGGAGCCCGTTTTGTTTCCCTCCTGGAAGAACACGGTCTTTCTCCATTCCTTGTAGAAATCGTAATCGCCTTCGAAGGTTCCGCGTTTGCAGGTGATGTTGCTGAACTTGGTGAGGCCGGGCTGCTTGGACTTGTTGTATTTCTTGTTGTTGCCCTCGCGGTATTCGATGACCTCTGTTTCAAAATCAAGCCCGCTTACTTCCGTGAAGCCTATCCTGAAATCGGTGCCCCACTCTACGCGGAAGTGGAACTTAGGTATGGGGTAATCGCCTTTGGCTGCCATAGTAATTCGTTTTGATTGTGTTTAAGGTTGGGTTATTTACACTTGTTTTTGGGATCGACTTCCTGTATCGCCTTTACGAGGTTTTCCTTGTTGGCAAGCAGGACTTCCTTCTCCTTGTTGGCGGTAACCAGCTTGGTTTGGATATTCCGGATGTGGTCATCCCATTTGGTGCGCTCGTTCTGCAGCAGGGTGAAGTAGCTGTCGTTCTCCAGCGGGAAGGTGAGCATGGGAACGAGATCGCATTTCTCATCCAGCATGCAATCGGAATCGTCATTATCCGGCTTGTGCTTGCCCCTGTACTGCGATTCGTCCTGGTTGCCTTCCCCGCAGTTGAAGGTATCCTGCCATTCGGCGATGGTGCGCTGCAGGCCGTAGCGTGAGCAGATGGAGGAGTTCAGCTCGTAGGCCAGCTTCACTGCCTTCACCAGCAGCTCGATGATCCTGTCCCTGGTGGCGATCGCCGCTTCCAGCTTTGTATTGTAAGCGGTAAGGCAATCGATGATGCCGCCGTTCAGCTCGGGTCTTCCAAGGCATTTGATGCAGTTGAGCAGGCGGTCGTATTCTTCCTTCAGGTTGTCTACGCGGATGTAGAAGTCGCGGGCCATGCAGAAAAGCAGGTTGATGGAGTCAACGCCGCTCTGCGTTGTGCAGCAGATGTTGTTCACCTGTGCCGAAAACACCTGCATGTGCTGGCAGATGTATCCCGCCAGGTCGTTGGCCTTCAGCAGGTCTTCGAACCAGCTTTTGTATTTGTCGCGGAACATGATGGCGGAGTCCAACTGGCGCTGGTAGCGCTTTGCTTTTTCATCCACCTCCTTGAAGTTCCTGTTTACAGAAATGAGCTGGTTGCTCCAGGTATCGTAGCAGCAGTCCGATCCGCCGGGGTCATCGGCAGGCTTGTCGGGACAGCAGGTGGCTATATCTTCAGCCCAGTCTTCAGGTAATGGGCAATAGTTATGTTTTGTAATCATACTTGGTTGAATTAGTAGTTTTGAGTTTGAGGTTCTTCACGCGGACGGCGGGGGCGGCAAACAGGATTGTCTTCCACGTTGCACACACCGGCCTTCACCTGGTCGCAGATGTCGCAGATGTCGCACTTGCAGCGGTCCAGCCGGCCTTCGTCGCCTTCGTTGTTGATGCAGTCGCAGTGACAGTCGCAAAGCTGGTCGATGGCCCTGTTCACGCCTTTGAAGTCGGCTCTCCTGAAGTAGAGTCCCGTTGTTGACCTGGTAAGCTCCTGTACGGCCTTGGTAAGCTCCTCCTGTGTTTTCTTGAGATCGTCGGAGCCCTTCTTCATTTTCTCCAGTATGAAGTCGTCAAAAGCTTTTGATTTTTCCTGCAGGGTTTTTTGCAGTGGTTCCAGCACGGCCACGTTGGAGAACACCTGTATGCCGGCCACGCGGGTGGCGGAGTTGAAGATGGTGTCGATGTCGTGGAGGAACACGTTGGGGATGGTTTCCAGGCGGTGCAGCACGTCCCTGGCATTGCACTTGTCCGCTATCTCGTTGTCGTTGTCCTTGCAGTTGTCGTATGATTCACCGGTGAGGATCTTCATCTGCGTGGACTGGCAACTGTCGTTGATACAGGTGTTGAGCTTGCAGGCGGCGTCTTTCAGCTCGGTGAATTTTCCCTTTGCTTCCTTGGTAACTTTTACCAGCTCCTTCAGCACACCGGCCAGCTCGTCGTTCCACTTCCTGTAGGCGGCCACATTCTCTCTTATGCCTTCGTTCACCTGAAGCAGCTCCACGCCTATCATCAACTCTATGTTGCGGTAGTACTGGTAGTTGGTTTCGGTTTGTACGAAGCAGCATT
>DASWNB010000108.1:0-2798 GCA_036399455.1 Flavisolibacter sp.
CAATGGCCATGGCATAATGCCTTGCTTCACCCGTCAGCTGCGCCGGGCGGTTATTGACCGCTATGGAAGTGCTGGGCGCAGGCGGCGCGTCGGCATTCGGTGCCCACCAGAATGTTTGCCAGGTCCAGCGGCGGATCTCGCGTGAGGTTACGTGCATGGCCAGCAATATGGCCACGTCGCCTTCCTGTGCGTCCAGGCTGTAATTTTCTTTCAGGTGTTTCGCCGTCTGCTTGTCGAGATTGAAATGGATGAAATCATTGACATTGTAGGTTGTTTGTGGCGTCCTGCCCTTGCAGCCCATATCCACGCTGCCGTTGCCCTGGCCTTTGTTGCTGGGGTCAACATAAACGCAGGCAGGCCAAAGGGAGTCGGGATACGCTATCAGCGTATCGGGAGGGCCGGTCCAGACCTTCAGCGGGTAATAGCCATTGACCAGCGACGCTTTATTGATAACCTGGAAAACCGGCTTGGTGGTAATGGAAGTATTGGGAAAGTCGGGAATGGAAGCCTGTCCGTTGTTGATCATTTGTTGCAGTACGGAAGACTCGTACAGTTTGTTTTTGATCGTAAAATCAGCGGCGGTGGGGTCGTATTTTACAAAGCCCAGTATGCGGCTGCTGTCGGCAGACGGTATGGTGTTCACCGCTTTACCCAGTTCCATTTGCCGCTGGTGCAGGAATTGATGCGGTGTTTTCAACCGGCCACGCCCGAAAGGACGTTGTTCCGAGGCCTGGAGCTTCCGGTTTGCTTTGCTGGCACTGATGGCGGCGGAGATGTCGTCCGGCGTGAACCAGGTTTCGAACACTCTCAGCGAATCGCCGTTATATACCTGCCCGGTCTTTTGGGTAAGGGCCGTCCAGATGCCCCAGCCATGCGCGGCAATCTTGTCTTCCTGGTTCTGGTCGACCCAGGCGTTGATTATGTTTGAATCTTCGGGGAAACGGAAGCCGGGAATGCCCGGGTTGGGCAACGGTACCGGAGTGATGGCTAACGCAGCGGCTTCGTCTGGGTTGTCTTTATTATCCGTGCCGGGAGAAGCGTTGTCACTACAATACTGGAAAAGGAAAACAAATGCAATAATGGCCGTTATAATAAAGAGCTTTCTCATACCAGAAGTTTTGGCTGGGTGATAAAACCTGAAGGTCGGCAATAAAACGGCGAGGGTCTACAGTATTACTACGTAAAGAGACCTTTATTAATTACCGGCAGGCCCTATTCATCTCCCAGCCGTTCAAACGAGTCCAAAGCTGCAGGCAAGAAGTACTCCCGGTAAATCTCAGGTGCGGCAAACTCCAAACGGCTGCATTCACGATTCGCAATTGACGATTCACGCTTATCCCCTAGTTTTGACAACTAACCAATTCATTCACGGTGCAGCTTACAATCACACTGGTCATCATCGGCATTACCTGTCTTTTGTCCATCAATGGCTTAAGTAACCAGAAAACCATCGACGACCTGATCTTTTACCCGCCCGCCATCAGCAGGCGCAGGCAGTATTACCGTTTCATATCGCATGGCTTTATTCATGCCGATGCCTTCCACCTGATCTTCAACATGATTGCCCTGTACTCCTTCGGGGGATTGCTTGAAAAGCTGTTCAGCCATCCCTGCGTGTTTGGCGGCAAGGGACGATTGTTCTTCCTGCTGCTTTATTTTATCACGCTGATCATCGCCAGCCTGCCCGACTACCTTCGCTACCGCGATGCTACTTATTTCAGGAGCCTTGGCGCATCCGGCGCCGTATCGGGAGTGATCTTTGCCGTACTGGTGCTGTACCCGCAAACACCCATCCGCTTTTTCTTCATCCCCATCGATATACCCGGCTTCATCTTCGGCTTTCTCTACCTCGGCATCTCCGCCTACCTCGACCGGCGGGGCGGCGGCAACATCAACCACTCCGCCCACTTCTGGGGCGCCGCCTTTGGCATCGTATTCACCCTCGTCTGCACCCAACTCTTCACCAACCTCGATGTGTACGGCAATTTCGTGCAGCAGTTCAAGTCAATGGACATGATGCTGCCACTAGAGTGTGAGGTGCCGATGGGCGATTAGCTAAGCTTCCGTGGAGGTAAGTTTTTAATTTAAGGCATTTCACGCACTTGTCCCGCAGCAGGCGGGAAAGGCGCAAAGAAAAGGCAAAGAAGATGGTCGCCTGAACTATAGTCTTTTCCTTCGTGTTCCTCTTAGTGTTCCGGCGCCTCCATCGTTTCTATCCAGCGAAGATCGCAACGGGAGGTCGCAGGCTCCCAAAAAACCTAAGGCCGCCAAGGCCTTCTTGCGTTCTTCAAAAAAGTTTGTAGCTCCCGAGAGGTGGGAACACTGAAAGAAACACGAAGGAAGAACTGTAGTATGAACGACCATCTTCTTTGCCTTTCCTTTGCGCCTTGGCGTGAAATGCCTTTGCGCTCCTTTGCGTCCTTCGCGTCTTTGCGGTTATAAAAACTCACACCCACAGAGTGTAAGCTAACAGGTCAACTACTCCAATCTATCTCCATCTTCTCTTTCGTCTTCTCCGTCAATTTAAAGCGGTCGTCTATCCGGAGCCCAAGCACCCACACAATCCTTTTGTTGGATTCGAGGACCCAGATCTCTTCCTTGCGGTTTTTGGAAAGCTTCTGGTCGATGAAGAAGCGGGCCAGCTTTTTCTTTTTGCGGAGGCCAAGCGGGTAGAAATAATCGCCCTGCTTCCACTTGCGGAGAACGAGGGGAAAGGTAATTTGCGAGGCATCAAGCCAGGCTTTGTTTTGGGGGAGATTGGGATCGGGGGCGGAGGCGGGCAGCAGCCGGAAGGAAAG
>DASWNB010000109.1:0-5638 GCA_036399455.1 Flavisolibacter sp.
AGACCGCCTGGTGGAAATGGGAGTTGGAAAGAAGAAGGTGAACTACAGGATCCGCGACGCAGTGTTTGGCCGCCAGCGCTACTGGGGCGAACCGATTCCTATTTATTATAAGAACGGTCTTCCACAGGCTTTGCCCGAGGACAGGCTGCCGCTCCTTCTCCCCGAAATAGAAAAATACCTGCCCACCGAAGACGGCGATCCCCCGCTGGGAAGGGCAAAGAACTGGCACTATACAGATGCGGACGGCAACTCGTATCCTTACGAGCTCACCACTATGCCCGGCTGGGCCGGCAGCAGTTGGTATTATCTCCGCTACCTCGACCCGCGCAACGATCAAAGATTTGCCGCACAGGAAAAGCTGGATTACTGGGGGAACGTAGATATCTATCTTGGCGGCGCCGAACATACTACAGGACACCTGATCTACTTCCGCTTCTGGACAAAATTCCTGAAGGACCTGGGCTATCTCTCTTTCGATGAGCCTGCGCAGATGCTCATCAACCAGGGAATGATCCTCGGGCGGTCCAACTTCGTGTACCGCATCAAGGACACCAACACTTTTGTATCTCATGGATTGAAGGACCAGCACGAAACAACCGCACTGCACGTAGACGTATCGCTGGTGAGTAACGATGTGCTGGATATAGAAAAGTTCCGCCAGTGGCGGAGCGATTTTGCAGATGCAGAGTTCATACTGGAAGACGGCTCATATATCTGCGGGTACGAGAACGAGAAAATGTCCAAGTCCAAGTACAACGTGGTGTCGCCGGATACGCTGGTGAACCAGTATGGAGCCGATACGCTGCGGCTGTACATCATGTTCCTGGGACCCATAGAGCTTACCAAACCCTGGAACATGCAGGGCATAGAAGGCATCGTGCGTTTCCTGAAAAGAACGTGGAGCCTCTTCTACCGCGAAGGCTCGCTGGTGGTGACGGATGATAAGCCGACCCCCAGGGAGTACAAGGCTATTAATATCGCCAAGAAAAAACTGAGGGATTATCTCAAAATAAATTCATTCAACACCTGCGTAAGCGCCCTGATGATCTGCGTGAACGAGCTTACGGACCTGAAATGCTCCAAAAAAGAAATCCTCTCGGAACTGGTCACCCTGCTTTCACCCTTTGCACCGCATGTGTCCGAAGAGTTGTGGCAGGCGCTGGGCCATACGGGCAGCATTCTAAATGCCCGCTTCCCCGAAGTGCAGGAAAGCTACCTGGCCGATGCCACGTTCAATTACCCGATCTCTGTAAACGGTAAGGTTCGCGCAAACATCGAAATGGACCTTGAGCTGCCGGAAGAGGAAGTGCTGAAAACGGTGTTGACCAACCCTGCCATAGTCAAATGGGTAGGAGAGGCCAGGCCGAAGAAGACCATCTTTGTTAAGGGGAAGATCGTGAACATTGTAGTGTAGGCGAAAGGTGGAGGGTAGAAGGTAGAAAGCTTTTGCTGAAATTCTCAATAATCAATGTTCAATGTTCAATTTTCAGGTAGTTTCCAATTCGGAGACCCACTTGAGAATTGAACATTGAGCGTTGAATATTGAGAATTTTCTTTGTGAATTCTTCGCGTTCCCTGTGCCTTTGTGGTTATACCGCCCGAAGCAGGCTTTCAGCCGACAGGTCCGATATGATCTGCTCAGAGGTCATCGACTCTACCCCGTTAAGGTTCTGGATGATGTTCAGCACGGACTGCACCTTGTTACTCTCCACCTGGTAGGGGAGAATATACTGGGTGTAGAGACCCTTTGAAAAGCGGTAAGGTATTTTGCGGAAAAAATAGGAGCGGCCTTCAAACGCACTACGCAGGCATTTTACGCGGTAATCGTCTTCAATGAAGGGGAAAAGAGAAAAGAGATTTTTGCCAAGGACCTCCGACCTGCGCAAGCGGAAATGCTCTTCGCAGGTCTTGTTCCAGAGGATAATGTCCAATGCTTTATTATAAACTGAGATACATAAAGGAGAGGCTTCAATCTTATCAATATCAAAACGGTGATGGTCCATTCCCGTTAAAGATATCAAAAGCGTTTAGGCTTGTATGTTAAGTTTTTCGCTGTTTGTCCAGCCTTCTTCCGTTCAAACATCAACATGCTAAGGAGAAGGTAAAAGGTAGAAGGTAAAAGGCAGGAGGTGAGGAACCAAGCGGTGGGGACTTCCTTTGCGTTTAAATACATTCCTGCAGCAGAAGGTCTTAAGATGGCTTTGAACTATCAAGTCCGAACCTGACCTTTGCTATCAATGAATCGCACCGCCTGCGAAATACTGGACCCGGCGCATTTCTCGCGGCAATACTGCTTCCTTCCCCCGGCAGCAGCACTGGGCGATTATATCTTTTATTACTGGATGCTCGACCTGGGACAGCACGCTGCGGGAAAAGAAGAAGATTACCAGGAGTTCCTGCTCGCCAACATCAACTCGTCGCTTGTCTTTAACCTTGGCAGTCCCTTCGAAATACGAAAGCCTGGTGGAGAACTGCTGCACCGGTGCACCCGCAGCGCCGTTATCAGCCACCACGACGAGCCGGTGCTGTACAGGCACTTCTCGGGCAATTTTTTAGTAGGCATCAAGTTCAGGCCATTGGCGCTTTCCTTCCTGTTCCGCACAAAAGCCGCCAGCCTGCTCCATGAACTTCAACCCATCGGCCAGGTATTCAGGAATGCACCTGAACTGGAAGAACGCCTTCACGGAGCAGCGAACTTTGAAGCCATCAGATCCATCCTCGATGAAGCGCTTTGCCGCCAACTCAATTCACTGAAAACAGAGCCTAACGCACTGCAGGTATTCAAAGCCTTCAACCAGGAATCACTCGACCGTTCGCATTACAGGATAAAGGACCTGGCCGCCCTGCTGTATATCTCCCCCCGGACACTGGAACGCCATTTCTCCGGCAGCTTCGAGCTTTCGCCCAAGAAATGCCTGCGCATCCTCCGCTTCCGCAGGGCCGTAGAGCAATACTGCCGCCACGGCTACAATATCGACTGGGAAGAACTGGGATATTATGATTTCTCGCACTTCCGCAAAGACTGGAAAGCGTATACGCCACCGCAGGTTGTTTCTGGTTTCTAGTCTTTTGTTTCTGGTTGTTTAGGACAGCCAGTTTTTACAGGATGTGAAACTGCTTTGGAACCCAAGAGTTTTCAATTTTCAAGTATGCTCCGAATCCAGGAAACGACTTGAGAATTGAACATTGAGCGTTGAATATTGAGTGTTTCTTCTTCCAAAAACAAGCCATATGTACAGTAATGACCGACTGCACCTAAACAACCAGAAACAAGAAACCCCAAACCGGAAACCCAATTGTCGCGTTTTTACACCAACCCGCTGCCCTCACTTTGTTAGGTTTGGAGGATGGAAAACAATGCAGCCCTTTTTACCGAACAGCGCCGGCGGCTGGCCGCCCAGTTGCCGCCCCTGTCAGCAGCCATACTGGTATCGAACGATGTGTATCCCACCAACGCGGACGGCACCATGCGCTTTTACCAGAACGCCAATCTCTACTATCTCTCCGGCATCCGCCAGGAGGATACCGCCCTGCTGCTTTTCCCTCATCACCCCGACGAGGCACTGAGGGAAGTACTGTTCATCAAAGAGGTGGATGAGCATTTTATCAAGTGGAACGGCTACCGCCTGAGCAGGGAAGAAGCTTCCGCGATCAGCGGCATCAAAACCATTGTTTTCCGAAACGATTTTGACAGGATACTAAAGCAGGTACTTCCCCTTTGCCAGACCATCTGCCTGCATACCGACGAGCACCTGCGGTCGGAAAAGGTAACCGAAACCTCGGAAGACCGCCTGGTGAAGAAGATCAGGTCACTTTATCCCCTGCACAAATACGAGCGCCTCTTCCCGCTGCTGGCCCGCCAGCGCACGGTAAAGCTGGAGGGGGAGATAGCCCTCCTGCAAAAGGCCTGTGACATTACCGAAGCCGGCTTCCGCAGGCTGCTGCGCTTCGTAAAACCCGGCGTCACCGAGAAACAGGCCGAGGCGGAGCTGATACACGAATACATGCAGCACGGCACCGGCTGGTCCGACTACGAACCCATACTGGCATCGGGAAAAGATACCTGCATCCTTCACTACCACGGCAACAGCAAGGTTTGCCTTGAAGGCGATTTGCTGCTGGCAGATGCGGCCGCATCCTGGCAATACTACAACGCCGACCTTACCCGCACCATACCCGTCAGCGGCCGCTTTACCCCGCGCCAGAAGCAGTGCTACAACGCCGTGCTGAAGGTGCACCGGCAGATGAAGAAAGAAATAAAAGCAGGCATGCTGATGAAAGACCTCCAGGGCACCTGCTTCGACCTGCTGCTGGAACAGCTTTGCGAACTCGGCCTCTGCACTCCCGGTGAGATCAGGTCAAAAGGAAAGAAGCACTTCCTCAACCGCTACTGCTATCATAATTTCTCTCATTTCCTCGGCCTCGACGTTCACGACGTAGCCTACTTCCACGAGCCGCTTCCCGCAGGCGCCGTCCTTACCAACGAGCCCGGCATCTATATCTGGGAAGAAAGCATCGGCATCCGCCTCGAAAACAATGTGCTGGTCCGGGAAAACGGCGTCCTCGATCTCATGGAATCAATTCCCATTGAAGCGGAGGAAATAGAGGAGCTGATGAACCAGAGGGCATAGGGTGTAAGGTGTAAGCCGGAAGTCATAAGTCGTAAGCCTGCTCCGGTCAGGAAATATTCAATATTCAACGCCCAATGTTCAATTTCCAACGGGGCTCCGATTGGAAAGCACTTGAAAATTGAACATTGATTATTGAATATTTATTCCAGGCAGAACCTCACCTCCTGTAGTAACTGCGCACGCCTTCCACCTTATACCTTCCGCCCTTTACCTTCTCTGTCGCGAATTACCCTGAAACAGCCGGAATACCCCCCGCTCCGGGAAGGCTGTGTGGTGCAATTTTGTGCATAGCATGAAAGCAATGATTACCGGAGTGAATAGCGTAAGCGTGTATGTCCTGGACCTGGAGCGGGCACTTCATTTTTATGTGCAAACGCTGGGCTTTAAGGTGCATACGCATATTGTGCTGGAGCCCGGCATGCGCTGGGTATCGGTTTGCAGCGACTGGGACCCTGAGCTTCAACTGATGCTCATACCGGTGGAGGAAGGGGTGCTGTTCAACGCCGCGCAGGCCAGCAAGCTCCGTGAGCTTTTGGAGCAGAACATCTTCAGTTGCGGTGTTTTCCGCTGCCGCGACCTGCTGGCCACCTACAAAACCCTTAAATCCCGCGGTGTCCGTTTCCTCATGGAGCCCGGCGAAGGCTTCCTGGGCCAGTACGAAGCCGCTTTCCTGGATAATTCCGGCAACTGGTTTCGTCTTACTCAGGACAGCAATGCGTTTTAGGGAAGCTGTTGGCTGATAGCTGTTGGCTTTTAGCCGTACAGGAACGCGACAGGCATCCTGCGCATATCATTGTTTGAGAGGATGTTGTTTATAGGCTGTACGCTCACAAGCCAACAGCCAACAGCTATCAACCATCAGCTTCCCTCACAAATATCCTCTCCGGTATTCCCCCGAATACGAACTCCGTTACACCGCAGAGCCACATTTCGTGGTTTATTTCCTTTCCTTCGAAGCTGCGCATGAAATAATAGCCGCCCTCCATTTCGGCGAGGCGTACGAGCCG
>DASWNB010000110.1:0-5338 GCA_036399455.1 Flavisolibacter sp.
CGGCCCTACGGAAACTACCATCGGCACAGTAGCGCACAAGATCGACCTGTCGCAGCTTGATCTATATAAACAGCATCCCGTAATTGGAAGCCCTGTCAGCAACAACCAGGTATTTATCCTGGATAACAATGGCAACATGACCATTCCCGGCATGCCCGGGGAGATCTGCATTGCAGGCAAGGGCCTGGCTGCAGGCTACCTGAACAGGGAGGAACTGACACAGGAAAAATTCCGGGAACACCCCGGCCTTCAAAAAAAGCTTTACTATACCGGCGACCTGGGTTGCTGGTTATCAAACGGCACCATTCTCTACCTGGGACGCAAAGACGACCAGGTGAAGATCAGGGGATACCGTGTAGAACCGGGTGAAGTGAAGCTGGCGGTCAGCCAGTATCCCGGCGTGGACCAGGCAGTGATCATGGTCAAAGCCGCCGATCCTTACAACAAGGAACTGGTGGCCTACATCACTTCAAAAGATAAGCTGGACATGGAAGACCTGCGGGCTTTCCTGAAAGATTCCGTGCCTGATTACATGATACCTGCGCACCTGTTGCAACTGGAAGAAATCCCGCTTACCGCCAACCACAAAATCGACTACAAGGCCCTCCCTGACCCCGCCACGCTGAAGAGCCCCGTGGTTAGGACCCTCACCCCGCCCAGGACACCCCGGGAGCAAAGCATTCTCCGGATATGGAAAGACATACTGGGCAGGGAGGACATCGGCATTGACGATAACTTCTTTGACGTGGGCGGACATAGCCTCAAGGCCATACAGATGGTGAACAGGCTGCACAAGGAACTGAAATTAAAATCAAGCCTCAAGGACATATTCAATCATCCCACCATCAGGCAACTGAGTGACATCACCGCCGGTTCGGCGGAGCACGAATTCCACCAGATTGAAAAGGTGCCTGAACAGGAATATTATGAGCTCTCCCATTCGCAAAAAAGGATCTGGCTCACCAGCCAACGGAGAAGCTCGAGAAACATCTATAACGTTCCGCAGCAATGCCTGTTCAAGGGAGCGCTGGACGCCGACTTCCTCGAAAATGCCTTTATCCGCCTGATCGAACGGCACGAAGCCCTGAGAACCGTGTTCAGGAACGTGCAGGGCAACGCGGTACAGAAGATACTTTCACCCGCTGAAGTGAAGTTCTCACTGGAGCGGCTCTCCTTTAACTCGAAAGAGGAACTGGAGCAGATGATCAACAGGGAAGCCACCGAGCCTTTCGACATCGAGAACGGCATCAGCCTGCGGGCAAAGCTGGTAAGGACCGGCGATGATGAGCACCTGCTTTTATTCACCCTGCACCACATCATCAGCGATGGCTGGTCAAGAACGGTGATGTACAAGGAACTGCTGCATTTTTATGAATCGAGCTATCATGGCACGGAGGTTTCCCTGCCGCCCTTGAGAATACAGTACAAGGACTACGTGGGCTGGCACAACCAGGTGTATAAAGAGCAGGAAGGCTACTGGGCCGAAACCTTCCGGGGCGGCATGCCGGTGAATAATTTCCCCCTCGACTACCGCCGCCCGAAGACGCTGACCTTTAACGGCAACGTGCGTTTCCTGCGCATCGGCGGGGAAGACCTGCAGAAACTGCAGAAAGCCGTGAACGATCACAAGCTCACCATGAACAGCCTCTTTCTTGCCGCTTACGGCTTCCTGCTGGGTGAGTATTGCGGGCAGAACCAGGTGACGGCCGGTACCATTGTATCGGGCAGAAGCCACCTGGACCTCGAAGCGATGATCGGTGTGTTCATCAACTACCTGCCTATCCGGATCGATATTGATAAGGAGCGTTCTTTCATTGAATATGGTGAAGAGCTGAACAACAAGCTTATCGCCATCTACCAGAACCAGGAATATCCTTTTGACCTGATGGTGGAAAAATTCTACGAGGTCACGGACCCTTCACGCAATCCCGTATTCGATACCATGCTGATCTTCCACAGCGATGAGGACAGCCATTACAGCAAAACGCTTCCCGGTGGCGTGCAGATAGAAGAATACAGGGAGCATATCACCCAGAACGTATCCAAGCTGGATTTCAAGGCGGATGTGATCACCCGTTCCGACGAGGTGGTGGTGCGTCTTGAATATAACCGCAACCTGTTCGGGGAAGATACCATGCAGCTTTTCCTGGACCGCTTTGGCCGCCTGCTTTGTGAAATTGCCGCCAACCCCGCAGTACGCCTGGCAGAGCTGTCCCCGGTCCCGGCAGAAGAAATAAGGCTGCTGGAAGACAAGCGGAGGAACCAGGTGCAGGCGAAGCTTCGCGGGCTGAAGATCATTTCTTCCTTTACGGCCGAACCCCTGCAGGATTACCTGAACTGGTGGGTTGAAGAGATCGACCTGCCTTACGAGGTAAGCTTTGGCGGTTACCACCAGGTGCTCCAGGAACTGATGTCCATAACGGAAGAGGAGGACAGGACCTGCGTTCTGCTCAACCGCTTTGAGGATTATGTAAGGCCGGAGGATGATCGTTTGTTTGAAACGCTGGACCTCGTGTTTGACAAGCTGGTGGAGAACGTGACGCGTACGGCGGGTTCGCGGCCTGTGATCGTGGTGCTTTTGCCGGTGGATGAACACCACCTGTCCAACAGCCAGGCCGCCGCTTACATCGCCCACCTGAACGATCAAACGTATAAGGCACTTGAGCCGGTGAAAAACGTTTACCTGGTGGACCTAAGGAACGGGGAGGAGAGCGGGCCCGCAACAAACATCTTTGATCCGGTCAGTTATAAGAACGCACATATACCGTTCACCGAAGACTTCTTTTACGTGCTCGCCTACCGCATCACCCGTGTGCTCTGGGCGCTCAGGGGAACACCCTGCAAGGTGATTGCGCTGGACTGCGACAATACCCTTTGGGAAGGCATTTGCGGAGAGGACAGCCTGGCCGATATAAAGGTGCGGGAAGGCCACAGGGAACTGCAGCAGTACTTCATCCGGAAATACAACGAAGGTTTCCTGCTGGTGATCCTGAGCAAGAACAACGAAAATGATGTGTGGAACGTATTCGATAACCACCCGGATATGCTCCTGAAAAAAGAACATTTCGTCAGTTGGAAAATAGACTGGCAGGCAAAGGCGGAAAACATAAGGTCACTGGCCCGGGAACTGAGCCTGGGGTTGGACAGCTTTGCCTTTATTGACGATAACCCGCTGGAGTGCCACCAGATGATGCGCGAAAATCCCCAGGTGCTTAGCCTTGAGCTTCCTGCGGACCACAGGCACTATGGAAGCTTTCTCGGGCACGTGATCGCTTTTGACAAACTGAATATTTCCAGGGAAGATGCCCTGAGGAATGAAATGTATAAGGCCGAGAAAAAACGCGGGGAGACCCGCGAAGGGACGGACCTCGACAGCTTCCTGCAAAGCCTGGGCCTTGAAATGAGCATCCGCCGCGTAAAGGAGCAGGAACTTGAAAGAGCCTCGCAGCTTTCGAAGCGTACCAACCAGTTCAACCTTAACGGTATGCGTCACAGCGTGCAGGATATCGCGGCACTGGTGCAAAAGCAGGATTTCGAATGCTACGTGGTGCATGTCCGCGACCGGTTTGGCGATTACGGTCTTGTAGGAATGGTGATCACAGAGACCAGGAAGGAAGACCTGCTTCTGCACAGCTTTATGCTGAGTTGCCGGGTGCTGGGCAGGGGCGTGGAGCAGGCCGTGATGGCTGTTGTAAAAAGATTTTGTGAAGAAAGGAATATAGACACGGTGAGTGCCCTTTATGCAGAGACGGCCAAGAATATACCTTTCCGCGACTTCCTTGCAGGCAATAACTGGAAAGCCGCTGAGGCAGGTGATGCCGTGTACCAGGTCCGGGCGGAGGATATAGCTGCCGCCCCGGAATACATCGCCTTGTTTGTTGACGGCGACCTGCCGTTAAAGGAAAGCCCCGCTGCACAGGCTGAAGTCCCTGCCGAATTTATGTTTGACCACATAGGCATTGCCGTTAGGAACATGACAGCTACTGCTTCTTTCTTCGAAGAGCTTGGATTCAGTTGGGCCCCCGCGGTTCACGACCCGCTACAGAATTCACGCCTGAGCATGGGAACGCATCCTGAGTATTTTAACGTGGAGCTGGTGGAAGGAGTTGGTGAAGATTCGCCGCTGACAAACATCCTGAATGCGGGAGAGGCGGTGCCCTACCACATCTGCTTCCGGGTGAAGAGCCACCGGAAGGCCCTGGATTTCCTCGGCAGCAGCGGCCTTCCCTACGAAATGATCAGCGAGCCGCGACCGGCCATTTTATTCAACAACCTTAAAGTGCTTTTCTTCTACCAGAAAGACATAGGACTCGTGGAACTTATAGAAGACCCGGGTATGAATGCGCTGAAAAGCTTTGGAAGCGGCCGGCTCCCCATCCTCCAGGTGCTTGGCCACGACCTGGAAAGCACGATCCGCTTTTACCAGTTGTTTGGCTTTGCCGCCGCCGGCGCCCGGTTCGCGGGTACGAGGCTTTTGCACAGCGAGCACTCCGGCAGCATTGAAGTGCTGACGCCTTCATCGGAAGGACTGCCCGAAGGATTTGAAGCAAAGGGGCGGACCGGCGCATACCGGCTTGTCCTCAACAACCAGCCTTCAGGAAGCAATGGCAGGGAGGTGGATTATATCCTTTATGAAAGGCCGTCGGCTGCGGATACACGGCCGGTCTGGATCTGGCATAAGAACCTGTGCAATGAAGAGAATCTTGTTCACGACAAGGTGTACAAAGCCCTGGAGTTCTGCAGCCTTCAAAACCTTGAGAGGATCAGGCAGCAGGGCGTAAGCAAACGCGTGTCGAAAGCTGTTTACGAACCCGCAGCCGACGAGCAGGAAGCCTTGCTGGTTTCGATCTTCGAAGAAGTGCTGAGAATGGACAAGGTGGGTGTGAATGACGACTTCTTTGACCTGGGTGGCCACTCGATAAAAGCTACGCAGATCCTTTCAAGGATCTACAAGGCCTGGAAAGTGGAAATACCGCTGACAACCTTTTTTGACAGGAGCACTGTAAGACTGGTTTCGGAATACATAACGAAGCAGAAGGAAACGGATCAATGGCTGGAAACCTCGCTTGCCGACGATGACGACAGGTTTGATGAGATCGTATTATAAAACCCTGGCGCAGAAGCAATGCAGCCCGGGAAAGTATTCGCAATTATTCAATCAAGAGAATTACCTCAATGTTTAAAATCTCAACCAAGAACGCTCTTTTCCTGACGCTGTTCTCCATCCCCAATACCCTGCTGACCCTGGGTATCCTGGTGATACTGAACAGCGTCATCACCGGGAAGGAGATACTGAGCGGCGGACGCCTTGAACTGGTCTTTTTTTCGATGGTGGCCG
>DASWNB010000111.1:0-4896 GCA_036399455.1 Flavisolibacter sp.
GCATACGTGAAGACTACCGCCGCGTAAACGAACACCTCGGCACGCTGGAAGAAGCGCTCACCAACCTGAATAACTTCTACCGCAACTTCGCCACGCTTACCTGGGAAAACCTGCCCGTGCTGGTAAAGCAGTTGGAGCTGGCCATTGCTTCGCCCGGAACTCCGGAGCCTGAAAAAAAGCAATACCGCTCCTGGCTGGCACAGCTCCTGAAGGCCCAATCGCTTCTTGACCTGGCCCGGGTGTACAACGAGCTTTTCAACAGCAAATTCAACCAGTTGATAGACCAGTACGTAAGCGAATACCAGAGGCTGACGCTGGAACTTTCGCAATACCCTGTTGAAGGCGCTGCTAACATCGACAGGCCGCTGCTGTTCTCATCGCCGGCTTCCTTCCGCAAGGCGCACAACGCACAACTCATGAAAAAGTCAACTCCAAAACGTTCAACCAGATAACCTATGATCCGCACACTATACCTCCTGCTCCTGTTTTTTGCCTGCTTCCGCACCAGCGCCCAGGACATTCCGCCTTTTGGCGAGAACTTCCGCGACTGGGTGAACAACCAGGCCCGGTCCAACTCCAAAGCCCTCTGCGATGCCGACTATCCCAGCCGCCTGCAAAACACCTTTGTGGTGGCGCTGGAGATACTGGGCTCGGAAGCTTATTACTATGATTCGGTGCTCAACAGCATTTACACGCACTTCAACAGGGCGGAGACCGGCGGCCCCGTTCGCGACAGCCTCCGCGACGCGGTGGAGCGTTCGCACGATGCGCGGTTCTACTACTTCGCGCTGATGAACCTGGAAGGAAGCATCAACCAGTTGACGGCGCTGAAGAACGAGCTTGATTCGCTGGCCACGCGGAGGTACTTCATCAACTACGGCCTGGCGCACGTAGGCAGGGAAAACGTGATGGAATCGTATATGGAGATGGGCAACAAGTTCAAGGAAACCTTCAACCAGAGATACGACAACTATTTTTCCGTAAGCGTGAACACCTCGGGGGAAACCAACATCCAGTTCGACGACGACAACACGTCCTATTACCTGAGCATAGGCGGAATGGTGATAGGCGCGGCGCTTTGCGGCCCTCCCTGCGCAGCGGTGGGTGGCATTGTAGGCGGGCTCATTGGAGCCGTTTATTCCTGGTTCAGCAAAAAAAGCAAGGAAGAGGAAGCCCGTGAAGAGATAGCACACCAGAAACGCATTTTGCAGCGGGCGCTCGACGTGTTGCCCGAGAAGCTGCTCAACGGCGAGGAAATGTTTGCGATCTACAAGGCCAATTACGATACCATCAGCACTTCCTTTACGGGGCAGAGGGCAAAGGTCGACAGCATTTACAGGCGTATAGGGCAAAGCTGGAAAAACCTCTTTGCCTGGAACGCCGCAAGGCTCAAGGTATCGGCTGCTTACCTGACCGACGAAAGGATAAAATACGTGGAAAGCCGCTACTCCGCCGATCCCGGTCTCCGAAATCTCTTCAGCGAAGGCCTCCAGCGGCAGATAACTACCGACGTGGAAATGCAGATGGACAAGCTGATACGCATGAAATTCATCCTGCTCCAGCCCGGACCTTTCACACCGGCAAAAGCAGCCCTGCTGGAAGACTACGCCGACGAGCTGAACCTGCTGAAGGTGGTGCTTTACAACATTGCGCAGGACGACCAGTTGATCCCCTCCAAATCCTTCCTCGAATCGAAGATAGCCTACATCAACACCGAGATAGCCTCGCTGGACCGGTACCGCGAAGGGCTGATCAACCCCGAGAAGCGCATCGCTCCCCCGCAGGCGCCTCATGGCAGCCCGCTTCGCCGCACCGCCTTCCTTACCACGGAGCGGACAGGGGAGGACAGGGAGAAAAGATTCGAGCCTGTCTGGGGCGTCAGCGTTTGCTACCTGAACGGCAATTATGGCCTGTGCAACAATAACGATACCTGGTACCGCAACCGCTTTGCGAATTCGGGCAATAATCCCATCCAGAATATTTACGGCTCCAGCTACGACGGCGGCATTCGCGAGTTCAACACGCAAGCCAACAGGGACATCAACCTGATGCAAAGCAACCTGAATGAGCGGGTATCCAGGCTGCAGTCGGACTACAATTCACTGCGGAACGTGCAGCAAAGCTGGCAGGCTGTGAATGCGCCGGTGCTGGACAGGATAGGAGGACGGCTGGACCAGACGGTCCGCAACTCGGCCGAGGGCTCCGACCGTTTCTTCCAGAGCAACCGTGCGCCCCTGGAAGCGCACCGCCGGCAGTTGCAGGATTTTGTAAGCGGCAATTTCAGCCAGGGAACCAATCAAACCCTTCTGCGGTCGATGGATCTGCAGCGGCAGATCATCCGGCAGGTGCCTGCCGGCGAGGTATCGCCCTCCAGCGTCCGCATAGCCGGTTCTTCTTACGAAGCCCGCAACTGGTCCGAAGAGCCGGGAGAGCGCAGGAACTGGGAGCGTGAAATAATGAAGCAGCGCCCGTCTATGGAAAGGACCGAGGCCCGCGTAAACAGGAACTTTGAATCGGGCACGCCCGACCCCGTGTTCAGGAACAGGCAGGAATACGAGAGTTTCCGCAACAACCTGGTGAACGGGCAGGAACTCATCCGCCGCCTCTCCGACCCCACAAGGCAACTGGATTATCCTTCCTACGGAGATGAAGAAGAAGTGATTCGTCATTACCACGACAACTCCCGCGCAGCGAGGCTTTATGCCGAAGGCAGGCTTCCCGGCAACCCTCCGCCGTTTAATAATTATGATTACCTGGATGCGGCAAAGAAGGGCAGGCTCAACACGCTGGTGCAGGAGTATAAGGGCTGCCCTGCGGGCGATGCATCCACCGCCTGCAAGAGCTCTTTTGCTTATGCAACCTATACCCTCACCGGCGACAGGTATTTCTTCAACAACCGCAACCCGGACAATACCTATTTCGATCCCGTAGATGCCTATCACAACGTCACCAACTCTCCCGACTGGCAGTTTGCGGGGTATGGCAATTCGCAGGCGGCGCTGAACGAAGCGGCCCTGCTGGCCAGCACGGGCTATACGGTGGTAGCCTTTAAAGGCGATGGCATCAATACGGAGATGGCCATCCTTCACCCCGGCCTTCCCGCGGGCAATGGCGCAGGCACAGGCTGGCAGGGACTGGCGCAGCCTTCGGTAAGCTATTTCTCCTCGAACAACCCCGGTGCTTCTTTTTACGGGGAACCGCTTTCGCAGGCTTTTTCTACCCCGGAAGGCGTGGCCTTTTATGCCAAGGCGCCTTCACGCGTGTTCAGCAACAAGGATGTGCGCTCCATGCAACTGCAATCCATCGGCACCACATCGCACAACTCCGAACTGGGCACGGGTCCTGTGTCCAGCCCCTCGCTCCGCGTAAAGCTGAACATCCGCGAAACGGGCGGCAAGGAGCGCGAAGCTTACGCGAACGTCGATCTTCACCGTGATTACGTGCAGGACATCCGCGAAACCTATGGACAGCATGCGGACCAGGTGTACAAGCTCATATACGACAACCGCGACCGCGTGTTTGGAAACCTTACCGATGTGCCGCCGGGTCTCGGCCAGGCGGAACTGCAACGCTTCACCGCCATGCAGGAGCGCATCAGGAGCTTCGAGCAGTCGCCCGGGTTCATGAACGATCCGGACAACCTCTATCTCTGCCAGTCGCTGCACTGTCTTTACTCAACCTCTGTTGCCGGTCTTTCCGATCCTGCGCTGGATCGCAATGCCTTGCTTAGCTATAATGAGCGTGTATCGGAAACCCTGATGGAGTGGGCCAAAGTGGGCGCCGACATAGGCACCGCTTTCATTCCTTATGTAAACGATGCCCGCGACTGGTTCGAGCTGACAACAGGTGTGGACCTCATCTCCGGCGACAAGCTGGAGCCCTGGGAGCGTGTGGCCGCTGGCGTGGGCCTGCTGGCGGGTTCGGGTGCGGCTTACCGCGGCATAGTGCACTACCTGCGCGGTGCGGAAGCGGCAAAGAAAACGCTGGAGGTATCCCGCCTGGGCATTCCCGGCCTCAGGCACGTAACGGAGGGAGCATTGAAAGGAAGCTTTGTTTCCGAAGGCGGTCTTGTATACAAGGGTTTTAATCCCAAGGGCCTGAACGATGTACAAAAGGAAGCAAGGGTGATGCACGTCCTCAGGAAACACACCGATCATGGTGGCCTCGCTGAGCACAGTCCCTTCCGCCTCGCACATCCCTTCGACGTGTTCAAGCTGGCCGATGAAGCCTGGAGGTTGAAGGTGCAGAACAACATTCCCTACAAAATTCACCCTGCTTCCGGCAACCGCAACTACTACATCGATATGGGGCGCCAGGTAGGCAGCTCGCCCAAGCATACCGTTGTTGTGCTGGCTACCGAAAATACGGACGAAGGCGTGTTTATCAGGACGGTGTACCCGGAAAGGAGGAAGCCGTGAGGTGAATGGTGAATGGTCAATGGTGAATGCGGTCGTTTACGGAGGCAGATGCATCTTTGGCGTGAATCGGCAATCGTGAATCGTGAATCGTGAATGGGTCGTTTAGAATGGGAGAGCCTTTATTGCAGCGGTCTTTTTAAATTTTCAATACTCAACGCTCAATGCTCAATTTTCAAGTGGGTTTCAATTCGGAGACATACTTGAAAATTGAATATTGAGCGTTGAATATTGAGCATTCCAAAGAGGCTTGCGCCCCTAAAAAACTTCCCCGCAGTAAACGGCCTCATTCACGATTGACGATTGACGATTCCCGCCTTTCCCCTACCTGCTGGCGCCACATGGCGTAATAAAGCCCCTTTTGCAAAAGAAGCTCTTCGTGTGAACCTGTTTCTGTGATCTTTCCTTTTTCCAGTACGTAAATGACATCGGCGTACATGATGGTGGAAAGGCGGTGGGCGATGAGTATCGTGATCTGCTC
>DASWNB010000112.1:0-4485 GCA_036399455.1 Flavisolibacter sp.
TCCTTCTATGAACTCCCTTGAAAATGCGGCCATCGTTTCTTCCGGAAGCTTAAGTTCGCGGAGCCCGCGGCTGGTAAATGCTACCTGCATGGCTTTCAGGGGCTGGAGCTTTACCTGCTCACCATCCACGCCACCGTCATAGCTTTCGAGCATCTTGTGCGATTCTTTTATGTGTTTTTTATCGGCAGGGGTCACTACGTGGCTGTCCAGCAAATGCTGCAAATATTTTTTAGCCAGACTTGCATCCGTTATTTTCAACAACAGGAAGCACGCCGACGGCAATTCATCGTAGCCTCTTGCCACAAGGCCCTGTATATCGGCTAACTCAAGCTTTACCATATTTAGAATTTAAAGAAGGTTCAACCATTCCTGACTCTCCCTCGGAGGCATGTCACCAAACAAGCCATTCCTGATCTTGCGATTATTCCTGAGAATATCTACGGTGAGGTTCTTATGCGGTGCGTACCAAAATTCCGTAGCGTACTGGTTTGTATGCAGCACATTCATGAAGCCGTCCGGGTCATCAATATTCCCGCCCCAGGCAAGCATTCTTGTCTTTGGATACCCTATTCCATGGCCGAACATTATATTGATTCCCCTGGCGCTGGATTTCGAGTCGATAAAGTCCCTTACATAGGAATCCGACTTATTTGTAAAATTGGAAATAAAGACCAGCCGTTTCCCATTGTCAGCGGCTATCCATCTTGCCGTGCAGATCGTTGGAATATTTATGAGCCCCCTGGCCCAGGAAACAACTCGCAAAACCGTAATAAAAATCATTCTCCTCACCCAACCGTTTTTTAAAGGCCCCGCGGCGGTCATTTCATTCACGACAGGATTGGTTTGAGTAGCGGCAATTATCCTCATCTTCTCATCCGGCACCCTTTTGGCGACGATATCTTTCCCGGATTCGATATACCATATGCCAATGGCGGCAAGTACCAGGAAAGTAATAAACATAATAGCTGCAGTTCCAAAAAAAGGATTTGGAAAAAGCAAGTACAGGATCGCCGACGATACAAAGAATCCCAGAACCAAAAGAAATAAAATGGCATTGAGGTACAGCTTCCAGAAATCGTGGAAAGTTCTTTTGCACGGCGTATGCGCCCAGGCATACTCATTCCCTTTGCTCCTGATATGCTGCTGGATAAGCCCCCTTATCGCGCCTGCCTCCAACCCTTTGAATGTTCCCTTTTCCTGTTCCCCATCTATATACCGCTTGATTTCCTTTCTCAATTTTTCCTCCCGCTCCACATCCGTAGAGGTGATGCCATGCATGCCGGAATAAAACGTATCGGGGAGGCGGTGCTTTAACAGGTAGTTCTTTAACACCTCGTCAGGCGCATTACCCGTGCCGGGATAACCTTTGCAGTTTTGGAAAAGCTCGTCCAGTCCTTTCCCGCAATAGGCAACCAGCTCATCCAAATGTGTTTTAAGCGGGCCGCTGTAACTGGTGAGAAGCAGCAAGGTTTCCGGCAATTCCTCCTTCTGGTATCTTTGAGAGGGAACTACAACAATCGAAACAAACAAGGTGCTGGGCGATTGGCCGAACGGCAGCTTTGCGTCTTTATCAGCACTTTTAAGCATGCCTTTTATGATGTTGGCTTTATCCCCCTCTACAGGAGCAGCAAAAGAAAACCCTGAATGGATGGTATGCATATCCGGTGTTAAGTTCTGAAGTGAATAAATGGACAACCTGCCAATCCGGCCTCTGCACCTGCTTTTTTGCGGAAGCCATTCCAGTCAATCCTGGTTCATATAATATTGGATAGCAAACGATAGAAGCAGATAAAAATTAGCCCTTATTCCGGGTACATGCAAGCATTTAAAAAACTTTTTGCAGGTTTAAGCGCCAGGAAGTTTCACGCAAAGAAGAGAAGCTGTTGGCTGATGGCTTGTTTACGTTCAGCCTATGAACAGATGTTCATAAACACTGATTAGACGCTGAATCCCTATCGCTAAACGTACACTGCTAACAGCCATCAGCTATCAGCCAACAGCTTCCCTCACAGGAACCCATTCACGATTGACGATTCACGATTCACGCCTAAAACTTAAAATTCCATGTCACAGAAGGAATGACCGGGAACAGCGAGACCTGCTTGGCCTGGACGGCAAGGGTGCCGTTGTAAGGGCTGCCGCTCTGGTCGAAATAGATGAAGTAGGGATTGAGGCGGCTATAGAGATTGTAGATGCCGAATACCCACTGGCCCTGCACCTTTCGCTCTTTTTTGCGTTGGGGAGTATAGGTGGCGGAGATGTCGATGCGGTGATAGGCCCTGAGGCGGTATTGGTTAAGGCGGCTGTACTCCTGCGTGAGAACGCCGTTGATCACGTAAAAGCGTTCGGGGAGCGTGGTGGCGTTGCCGGTGCCGTAAACAAAAGTGCCGCCGAACTTCCATTTGGGACCCAGGTCATAAGCGGCTACTACGGAGATATCGTTGCGGCGGTCATACTTGGCAGGATATTTCTCACCCCCGTTCAGTTGCGGGAATTTTCTCCAGGTCCAGGAAAGCGTATAGCCTACCCAGCCGGTAAGTCTTCCCCTCACCTTGTTCAGGAACAGTTCCGCGCCGTAACTCCAGCCTTTGCCAAATACAAACTCCTCTTCGGGATCAACCAGTGAAGGCGTATAGCCTTCGCGGTATTCTATCTGGTTCTGCATGTCCTTGTAATAAACCTCCAGCGAAGTTTCGTACTGGTTGTCCCTGAAGTTTTTGAAGATGCCCGCCGAATACTGCCAGCCCAGCTGGGGCTTTACGCGATGGGTGCTGGGAACCCAAAGGTCCGTTGGAAGCGTAGTGCCCGCATTACTTACGAGGTGTATGAACTGGAGGTTGCGTGTGACCGATGCCTTCACAGAAGTGGCCGCATCCAGCGTGTAGCGCAACGTAAGCCTCGGCTCCAGGCCGGACCAGGTCTTTACCCGCTCGAAGCTGCCGTACACGGTGCTGTCCAATTTGTTCTGGTTGGCATCCCTCACGTAGCTGGTATAGGGGCCGATCTGGGAAAAGGCGCTCCAGCGCAGGCCGTAGTTCAGCTTCAGCCTCTCATTTACATCCCAGTCGTCCTGTATGTACAGCGCATTCTCCAGGGCATATTTCTCACCGGCGGAACTGGGCTGGAAAATGGTGGAGTCCTGCCTGCCGGAAGTAACGTTGGGAATGAATTTATGATAGGTCAGCAGCCCGCCGAATTTAATGCGGTGGCTGGCGGAAGGATAATAGTCGAAATCGACCTTTGCATTGCCGTCGCGGATGCCGGAGGATAGCTTGATCTCGAAATTGTTCTGCGCTGCGCCAAAGCTGAATTTGTAATCGTTGTACACCAGCGTGGTATTGGCGAACAGCTTTGGATGAAAAACATGGTTCCAGCGAAGGGTGGCGGTGGAGTTCCCCCAGGGAATATCGGCACGGAAAGACAGGCGGGCATTGCTGAAGGCAAACACATCCCTCCCGAAATAGCCGCTTAAAAACAGGCGGTCCTTACCCGAAAAACGGTAGTTCACCTTTGCATTAAGGTCGTAGAAGTAATAGCCCGAGCCGTAGAAGTTACTGGTCTCCTTAATAAACGGCTTTATAAGCGCATCTATATAAGTGCGCCGTGCAGACACCATAAACGAGGCCTTATCTTTTTTTATTGGTCCCTGGAGCGACAGCCTGGAAGCGATCAGTCCAAGACCTCCCTCACCCTGGAATTCATTGGTATTGCCATCTTTCATAACTACGTCCAGAACGGAAGAAAGGCGGCCGCCGTACTGCGCGGGCATCCCGCCCTTGATCAGCGATGCATTCTTGATGGCGTCTGAGTTGAAGATGGAAAAGAAGCCGAACAGGTGGCCGGTATTGTACACCACGGCATCGTCGAGCATGATAAGGTTCTGGTCAGGACCGCCGCCGCGTACATAAAAGCCTGCATTGCCTTCCCCGGCATTGCGCACGCCGGGCAGCAACTGGATGGCTTTCAATATATCCACTTCTCCCATAAAGGCGGGAATACTCCTGATCTGGTTGATGGACAGGTCCACCCGGCCCATCTGTGCATTGCGTACATTGGCATCACGGCGGCGGCTGTACACCACTACCTCGCTCAATGCCGCCGATTTGGAAACAAGCAGGATATTCTGCTCCTGGCTGTTGCTAAGTGTAATGCGGAAAGCTGCCGTGCGGTACGATACATGCGAGGCCAGCACATCGTAGCTGCCCGCAGGCAGCGTAAGGGAGTAATAGCCGTACTGGTTACTGGTAACCGATTGCCCGTTGACGTTCACCGTAGCGCCGATGATGGATTCGCCGCTGGCGGAATCCCTTACATAGCCGTTCAGGGTGAACTTTTCCTGCGCGGCGGCAAAGAGGCAGAGCAGGCTGAAAATAAGAAGGGCTACGGCGTGTTTCATGCTTTATTGTCCCCCGGAGTTGAGTGAATCCTTTGTTTCGCCGCAGGCCAGCATACCTCTTTTATAGGTGGGATGATACAGCCCCAGGT
>DASWNB010000113.1:0-4955 GCA_036399455.1 Flavisolibacter sp.
GTAATATTCAATACTCAATGTTCAATTCTCAACGGCGTTTACCAATTGACAAATTTTCTCAATAAAAATGCTCAATGTTCAGGACGTACTTGAACATTGAGCATTGAATATTGAGAATTAACCAGGCCAGGAACTAAAGAAAAACATCTCCCACAACAAACGACCCTATTCACAATTCACCATTCACCATTCACCCCGCTAATGTCTCCCGCAGTGGCACGTTTCCGTTTCTTCTGATGTTTGTCCAAACCACTGGAAGGAGCTGGCGTTGCGGCCGGTTTCCCAGTAGAATTTGGAGCGGGGCGTGTTGGCATTCCCGGTTTCGTTCATGGTGGCTGCGTCGTAGAGGCGGCCGTTGACCATGGTGAAGCGGATGCTTTCGGTGTTGCGGATGTTCTCCAGCGGGTTTTTGTCCAGCACGATCAGGTCGGCGAGCTTGCCGGGCTGGAGGGAGCCTATCCACTCGTCGAAACCCAGGGATTGGGCGGGGTTGATAGTGGCGGTTTTCAGGGCTTCGTGGTTGCTCATGCCGCCCTGCTGTATCATCCATAATTCCCAGTGCGCTCCTATGCCCTGTATCTGGCCGTGTGCCCCCATGTTCACCTTTACTCCTGCATCGCTCAGCTTTTTCAGGTGGCGCGATACCTGGATGTAACCGTTCTGGTATTCCTCCTCGGGCAGCATGGTGCGGTGGCGGCTGCGGGTATCTATCACGGCGCGGGGAGTGAACGTCATCAGCCGTTCGTTCTCCCATACGTTCGTGTGCTGGTACCAGTAATATTCGCCGCTGACGGCGCCATAGCTTACAATGAGTGTGGGCGTATAGGCGGTGCCTGCGTTTTTCCAAAGCTGTACCACATCGTCGTACAGGGTGGCAATGGGCAGGTTGTGTTCTATTGTGGTGTGTCCGTCGATGATCTGGCTAAGGTTGTGGAAGAAAAGCGAGCCGCCTTCGGGAACCACTTCCATGCCCAGCTCACGGGCAGCCTGTATTATCATCTGCCTTTGCTCACGGCGGGGCTGGTTATAGCTTTTTACCGAAAATGCGCCAAAGGCCTTGGTGCGGCGAAGGGCGCTGCGGGCATCGTCAATGGAGTTGATCACGGCCTTGATATCGCCATCGGCGCCGTACAGGATGGTGCCGGTGGAAAATACTCTCGGGCCGGTCATCAGTCCTGCCTTTACCAGCTCGCTCTGGGCAAATACAATTTCGGAATTGGCCGAAGGATCGTGCATGGTGGTGACGCCATAAGCCAGGTTGGCGAAGTAGGGCCAGTGCTTGCGCGGAGTGATGCCGGAACGGAAATGGTCGCCGTGCGCATGGGCATCGATCATGCCGGGCATGATGGTCTTGCCGCTGGCATCGATCACCCTGGCGCCTGCCGGAACGGAGACTTCACCGGTTTTACCGATGGCTTTTATGAGGTTCCCTTCCACCACTATGGTCCCGCTCTCAATCACTTCGTTTCCGTTCATGGTGATGATACGGGCATTGGTAAAGGCTACGGCTCCCTGCGGCTTATCGGCCTTCATCTGCAATCCTATCTTCAATCCCTGCTCGGGCATTTTGAACAGCGAATCGTGCTTGCCTGCAATAAAGTCAAAACGGTCTTCCAGCGGTATGGTGAAGTACTGGTCGCCCATGGTGTAGAACAGCTTTTTCGCGTCGCTGCTCCAGTGGAGGTTGAGGCCCGCGTCGAGGGATACTTTTTTTACGGGGAAGTCGGACGTGCTGGCGCCTATGTCCACCGTTTTGCCGGTAAGCGGGAAGGTGGCCACGTACACGTTGTGCAGGTCCACGAAGGCTATCCAGTTCTCGTCCGGCGACAGTGTGAACTGGCTGCCGTAGGTGCTCTTCAGGTGAATCTTTTCATCGGTGCCATCCAGTTGGCTGCTGGCAAAATTGCGGTTCATGCCGCCGCCCACCTGGTAAAAAATGCGGTCGCTTTTTTTATTGAAGCGGGGCTGGTCGCCGCGGTTGGTGACATAGCTTTCGGGGCCGCCGTTTGCGGACATGGTGTAGATGCCCGGCTGTGCGGTATAGGCCCATCCCAGCACGTTGGAGCTGCCTTCCCTGCGGTACACTATCCATTTGCCGTCGGGTGAAAAGGAAGGCATGCGGTAGATGCCTTTTGCGGTGGTGATCTTTACGGGTTTTGCGGGACCCTGGAGGCCCATCTTCCAGATAGCGCCGCCTTCCTCGTCGTTCCAGGTGGTGTACACCAGCGTTCTGCCATCGGCGGAGAAGGAAGGCTCGAATTCGAAATCCTGCCCGCTGGTAAGGCGCTCGGGCTTGCCGTCGGGGAGCTGCTTTCTCCATAAATAACCCACGGCATTAAACACCAGCCATTTGCCGTCGGGCGATGTAATGGCGTGGCGGATAACATTCACGTTAAACTGGTCGGGATTGATATTCTGCTTGTAGCGGACCACGTCGCTGATCTTTTGCTTTACCTGTGCGGTGAAGGGGATCTCGGTTGAAGTATTGGCCTTGCTTACATCTACTTTATTGATCTTGCCGTTGGCCCAGATGATGATGTTGCGATCATCGGGTGTCCAGTCAAAGCCGGTATAGGCGCCGAAGATGGTCCAGGCTTCCTGCTGGTCCTTGGAAAGCTTGTCGAACACGGGCCATTCCTCGCCGGTTTGCAGGTTGCGGAGGAAGAGGACCGACCTGGTCCTTACCCTGCGTACAAAGGCCAGTGTTTTGCCGTCGTTGGAAAGCTGCGGGCGGATGGCGCCCCCGGGTCCGCCGGTAACGTTCTCTATGGTTCCTTTTTCCTTGTCGAAGCGGCGTATGGCGAAGATCTGGTTGTTGGGATCCTTGTTGTACTGGAAGAAGCCCCCGGGATACATGTCCTCGCTGAAGTAAATGTATCGTCCGTCGGATGACACCACGGGCTCGTTCACGTCCTGCTGGTCGTTCTTGCGGGCGGTGATCTGGAGGCCGTTGCCGCCGCTGGCGTGGTACATCCATATTTCACCGGCGCCCAGTGAACGGCCGGAAGTGAAGTGCTTGCGGGCCACGATGTACTGGCCGTCGGGTGTCCAGGTGGCGTTGTTCAGCAGGCGGAAGGTTTCTTTTGTTATCTGCCGGGCGTTGCCGCCATCGCGATCCATCATCCAGATGTTGTCGCCGCCGCCGGCATCGGAAGTAAAGAGGATCTTTTTGCCGTCGGGGCTGAAACGTGGCTGCACCTCAAAGGCCATTCCCTGGCGCAGCACCCTGGCTTCGCCACCACCAATTGGGAGTGAATAGATATCACCCAGCAGGTCGAAGACGAGTTCTTTTCCGTCGGGAGATACGTCGAGGTTCATCCAGGTTCCTTCGTTTACGGTAAAGGACACTTCGCGGACAGGCCCGCCGGGATTGTTCACATCCCATTTCTTCGGGCCCTGGGCTTGCGCCATACAGCCGAAAGCCACAGCGGCCGCTGCGGCAAGTAGGTTTTTAAAATTCATGAATAGAAGAGTTTGGTCCAAACAGGATAGGGAAGATAGAGAAAATGGGAGAAACGAGTTGCTAATTGAGAGGATGTTAAGAATTGTTTCTGGTTTCACGTCTCTGGTTTCAGGTTCTTTAGGTGCAGTCAGTCCGCCTAAAATAATTAAACGCAAAGAGCGCAGAGGATACGCAAAGAAGCGCAAAGGAAAGGCAGGCTCTCTCTTTGCGCTTCTTTGCGACTCTTTGGGTGCTTTGCGGTTAATTACAGAACAAGGATCCTATGCACTACCTGCTTATCCCCTACCGTGATCTTCAATAAGTAGAAACCGGTTCCCAGGCGCATGGCGGCGTTGCGGATGGTGTACTGGTGATCGCCGGGAGCCTGGTGGCCTACCGGGATAACCAGCTTTTGACGGCCCTGGTCATCTAGGATGGTGAAGGTCACGTGGCCGCCTTCTTTCAGTGTGTAAGCTAATCTCAGGTCCGCTGTTACAGGGTTGGGATAGGCCTGGTAGGCTATGAAGGAAGTATTCACGCGGAATACTGCGCTGTGGTAGGCAGTGGCCTTGCAGCCGTTGGAGCCTGTTACCACTACGCTGTAGTCGCCGCCCTGGCTGATAGTGATCGTTTGGCCGGTAGCGCCGCTAATGGCCGAGCCGTTCAGGTACCACTGGTAAGCGGATGCTGCGGGTGATACGCTCAGCTCATTGCCGCTCTGGCCGATGACCGGAGAAGGCTTTTGCAGAACGGTTGTGCTGATGCTGTTGGTAGTGGCCGTGCATCCTTGCGCTGAGGTGAGCTGTACTGAATAGCTTCCCCCTGTTTTTACCCAGATGTTTTGAGTAGTAGCGCCGTTGCTCCAGAGGATGCTGTTGCCTGGTGCGGTGCTTACGGTCAGTTGCACGCTGTCGCCTTCGCAGAAGCTGGTGCTGCCGCCGGCAGATATGCTTCCGGTGGGCAGCGGGTTGACGATAACAGTGGTGTTGGCTGAAGTGGAACTGCATCCGTTGATGGAAGCAGTTGCCGTATAAGTTCCCGAAGCATTCACTGTCATGGATGATGTTGTAGCGCCATTGCTCCACTGCCAGTTTACGCCGCTTGTGCTGGAAGATGCAGTAAGCGCTACACTTCCTCCCGAGCATAAGGTGGTGCTGCCGCTGGCAGATACAATTGGCGTAGCAGGTTTTGAATTCACCGTAACCGTGATGCTGTTGGTATTGATCGCACATCCAGAAGGAGAAGTTATTTGTGCGGAGTAAGTTCCTGATGCATTAACTGTTATTGATGGTGTGGTAGCTCCATTGCTCCACAGAATGCTGTTGCCTGATGCAGTGCTTACGTTCAGTTGCACATTTCCGCCTGCACAGAAGGTAGTGTTGCCGCTGGCAGATATGCTTCCGGTGGGTGCCGGGTTAACGGTAACTGGGGTGCTGGCAGATGCCGACGGGCAGCCATCAAGAGAAGCTGCCACCGAATAAGTTCCCGAAGCATTCACGGTGATGGATGATGT